>JBEGOT010000036.1:0-18757 GCA_041181865.1 Actinomycetota bacterium
CATCATCTTCAAGTACCGGACGCTTTGGCGCAGCTTTCTTACCTGGCACAGCTTTTTTAACAGTTGGAATTACGGTTCCACCGATTGGATTGATTACCTGAACAGGTGGCGCAACTGGTGCTGCCTTAACTGGAACAACTTTTGCAGCCTTAGCTGGCTTCTCAGCTTTTGCAGGTTTAACTGGCTTTGCTGGAGCAACTGCTTTTGCTGGACGACCTGGTTTTTTTGCAGGTGCTTTTGCTGGAGCAACTTTTTTGGCAGGAGTTTTCTTAGCTGGAGCTTTTGCTGGAGCAGATTTCTTTGCTGGTGCATATTTCTTTGGTGGTGCGCTCTTTTTTGCCGGACCAGATTTTTTAGCAAGTGCGCTCTTCTTGCTTGGCGCAGCTTTCTTGGCTGGCGTGGCTTTCTTAGCAGGCGCGGATTTCTTCGCGGTTGCCATTTGGTACTCCTTGCTTTGCACACTTGCCCTTTATGTGCAGTTTCTTGTCATTGTTATAACGCAAAGGTCTTGCGTAATAATCCACCAAACTCTATCCATAGACCCTGCCCAAAACCTATTGGGCTAGCCGTAATCGGATAAATGTGATTGACCGAAGCGGGTAAACCTTGGTGAATTTAGTAGATATACTTACTTTTCTAGTGATTATCTAGAAAAAGCGTTGATCTGTGGACACGTCAATAAGATCAGCTAATTAAAGCGAGCCAGGGTTGGTGTGAGCCTGGTAATTAGCCCTAATTGATATCAACCACACGGAGTTTTTCTAAATATTGCTAAACCTCAAAGTGGATTGGTTGTCTTTAAACAGCCGACTAATCAACAAGGGTGGTACCGCGGGTTAAAACTCGTCCCTTATATAAGTAGTCAAGCTATTTAAAAGTTAAGGGAACTAGATGAGTTACCGGGATGTACCCGCAAAAATCGACCTGCCAGCAATGGAACAGGACGTTCTTGATTTTTGGTCCAGTAATGACATTTTCCATAAATCGCTAAAGCGCACCGAAGATGGACCGCTTTGGGTTTTCTTCGAAGGTCCCCCAACTGCTAACGGCATGCCAGGCACACACCACGTTGAAGCACGTGTGTTTAAAGATGTGTTCCCTCGCTACCGCACAATGAAGGGCTACAACGTTCCGCGTAAAGCTGGTTGGGACTGTCATGGTCTGCCCGTTGAATTAGCCGTTGAAAAAGAACTTGGTTTTTCAGGAAAACAAGACATCGAAAAATTTGGCATCGCAGAATTTAATGAAAAATGTCGTCAGTCTGTTCTTAAATACGTTGGCGCTTTTGGTGACATGACAACCCGCATGGGTTATTGGGTTGATATGGATCAGGCCTACTGGACCATGGATGAAAAATATGTGGACAGCGTTTGGTGGTCACTTAAGCGAATCTTTGATAAAGGTTTACTTGTTCAGGATTACCGCGTTTCGCCATATTGTCCGCGCTGTGGAACTGGTCTTTCAGATCATGAACTTGCCCAAGGTTATGAAGACATCGTTGATGCATCAGTTTATGTTCGCTTTCCGGTTACTTCAGGAGATCTGCCAAATAAATACAAAGGCATCAGCTTTTTGGTTTGGACCACAACTCCGTGGACTTTAGTTTCAAATACCGCAGCTGCAGTTCATCCTGAAGTTGATTACGTTGTGGCTAAAGATGCGAATGGCGAACACTTTGTACTTGCCGCGCCACTTGTTGAAAAAGTACTTGGCGAAGACGCCAAAGTTCTTGAAACCTTCAAGGGTTCAAGTATTGAAGGTATTAGCTACACCCGACCATTTGATTGGGTCCAATTCCCCGAAACAACTGCGCCAGTTAACACCATAGTTTTGGCAACGTATGTAACAACTGAAGACGGAACAGGCATTGTTCACCAGTCTCCTGCTTTTGGTGCTGAGGACTTAGCGGTATGTAAGTCCTACGGAATGCCAATGATTAACCCGATCACAACTGAAGGAACTTTTGAAGCCAGCGTTCCTGAAGTTGGTGGCGTATTTTTCAAGTCAGCTGATCCACGCCTGGTTGAGATTCTTAATGAACGTGGGTTGTTATACCGCCACTTGCCTTATGAACACAACTACCCACATTGCTGGCGCTGTCACACTGCACTTATTTATTACGCACAACCATCTTGGTATATCCGCACAACTGAAATTAAAGATCAGTTAATCGCCCAAAATGAGAAAACCAATTGGTTCCCAGAAACTATTAAGTGGGGACGCTATGGTGACTGGCTCAATAACAACGTTGACTGGGCGCTATCGCGCAACCGCTACTGGGGAACACCACTTCCAATCTGGCGATGCAGTGAAGGTCACTTAACTTGTGTTGGTGGTCGCCGCGAACTTGCCAGCCTTGCCGGTGATGAAGCGCTAACCGTTGATCCGCATCGTCCATATGTTGATGATGTGACTTTTGCTTGCCCTGAGTGCAAGCAAACTGCAACCCGAGTTCCTGAAGTAATCGACTGTTGGTTTGATTCTGGTGCAATGCCTTTTGCTCAACTTGGTTACCCAGAAACCAATAAAGAATTCTTTGAAAAGAGTTACCCGGCTGATTTCATTTGTGAAGCAATCGATCAAACCCGTGGTTGGTTCTACACACTTATGGCTATTGGGACGCTGGTCTTTGATCAAAGTTCTTACAAGAACGTGCTTTGTTTAGGTCACATTCTTGATGAAGACGGTCGCAAGATGAGTAAGCACCTAGGTAACGTTCTTGAACCGATTCCGCTTATGAATGAACATGGCGCAGATGCACTTCGTTGGTTCATGTTGGTCAGTGGTTCACCATGGCAAGCCCGCCGTGTTGGCCATGGCACAATCGCTGAAGTTGTTCGCAAAACCCTACTTACTTACTGGAACACTGTTGCTTTTCAGAGTTTGTATGCCAGAGCTGGCTCGTGGGATCCAAGTTCCGCTTCCCTTACTGATCTAACCGATCTTGATAAATGGGCAGTTAACCAGGCCACTCGGCTAGCTCGCGATGTTGATCAGGCACTTGAACAATTTGATACCAACCGTGCTGGCAGATTCATCGCTGAATACGTTGATGATCTATCAAATTGGTATGTTCGTCGTTCTCGTCGCCGCTTCTGGGATGGCGACCATGCCGCCCTAAGCACACTGCACCACTGTCTAAAGGTTGTTACCCAGGTGATGGCGCCATTCACCCCGTTCATCACTGAACGCGTTTGGCAAGACTTGTTTGCTGCCAACGACGCTCAGTCAGTTCACTTAACTGATTGGCCAGCTTGGGATGATTCACAAATTGATGACAAACTAACGGCGCAAGTTGATTTAACTCGTCGAATTGTTGAACTTGGTCGCGCTGCCCGTGCTAACTCAGGTGTGAAAACCCGCCAACCACTTGGCCGAGCTTTAGTTGCCGCAAGTGGCTGGGATAGTTTGCCTGAAGGCTTGCAAGCCCAGATCCGCGAAGAAGTTAACGTATTAACTCTAGATAGCCTTTCAGCAACCGATGAGTTAGTTGATGTCAGTGTTAAAGCTAACTTCAAAGCATTAGGTGCTCGCTTTGGCAAAGAGACACCAAATGTGGCAAATGCGATTACCGCATCAGATGCACGTGAGCTAGTAAATGCACTTAAATCTGGCAATGCCACGGTTCAAGTTGGTGCAAAGAGCGAGACTGTCACATTAGAAGATGTGGTGATCACCGAAATGCCACGTGAAGGCTGGACCGTGGCTTCTGAAGGTGGCGAGTCACTAGCTCTTGATTTAGCGCTGACCCCAGAACTAACTCATCAAGGTATTGCTCGAGATATCACTCGGCTTATTCAAGATGGCCGCAAGTCTGCTGGTTTTGAGATCACTGATCGAATTGATGTGGTTTGGCAATCAGCAAATGCTGACACCAAAGCAGCACTTCAAAGCTATGGCAGCACTATTGCAACTGAAGTTCTGGCAACAAGCTGGAATGAAGGTGCGGTAAGTGAAGCCAACGTTGAAGATGAAGAACTTGGCTTTAGTGCAAAGTTAACTAAGAAGTAATTAAATACAGAAAACAAAAAGACCCGAGAATCTCGGGTCTTTTTGTTTTAGAAGTTTTTATCCTTCAACCTGACGGTCGCCACCAAGGTTCTTACCTTCAAGTTCACGTAGCTGGCCTTCTAGGTAGCTGCGTAGGCGACTGCGGTATTCACGCTCGTAAGCACGAAGTTCTTCAACACGTCGTTCCATATTTGCCTTGTGAATTTCAAATTCACGAGTCATCGTGGCGATGTTTGCCTTAGTTTCGTTCATTAAACGTTCAACTTCAGCGTTGGTCTTGTTAACCAAATCTGCAGTTTCAACTTCAGCAGCATTTCGCAAGTTTTCAGATTCGATTCGGGCAGTTGCGACAGTTTCGTCTGCAGTGCGCTGCGCCAGTTCAAGAATGCGAACTGATGCTTGACCAGCTTCCCCATCAGAAAGTCTTGGTGCAGCATTCTTAAGTTGTTCATTTTCTTGCGCAAGTGCCCCATTGGCAGCAGTTAATTGTTCAACGGCTGCGTTAAGGCGAGCAATTTCACCTGAAAGATCGCTGTTGCCACTTGAAACGTTATTTAGCTGTTCGCGGGCTGCGGCAAGTTCACTTTGAGCCTGGGCAAGCTGAGCAGTTAGGCGATCAACTTGTTCAGTATCAACCTGGCCACCTGCGTTTGCAGCAAGTGATTCATTTTCAGCCTTTAAGTTTTCAGCAAGGCGCTGAGCTTGGGCAAGTTCATTTTTTAAGTTTGAGTTCTGTGAATTTAAGTTTGAGATTTCTTCGCGGATTGATGAAGGAATTTCACCCTTTGCAGTTGCGCGAAGGTCGCTGGCTTCCTTGGTAAGAGCGGTAAGCGTTTCTTCGATTTCATCTAAGAAATCATCAACTTCATCTAGGTCGTAACCTTCTTTGAAGCGTGAAGTTGTGAACTGCTTATTACGCACTTCTTCGGGCGTTACTGCCATTTTGGAAGCCTTTCCTTTTTGGAACTTGGTAATTGGGTTACCCCTATTAGCCTTACTAGCGTAAGTGGAAATCGGGTTTTAGGGAAACTGAGCCCAATAATTGTGGATATTTTAAAGGGCTGCGAAAAAATTACGCAAAATTGAAATACCAAAGATCAGGATTAAAAACCCAAGATCAAGTGATATTCCACCAAGGCGTAGCGGTGGCACAACTCTTCGAATTGCATTTAGCGGCGGATCAGTTAAGGAATAAAGTGCTTCGGCTAAAACTAAAACCATGCCACGTGGTCGCCAGGATCTAGCAAACATTGTGATGTAGTCAAAAACAAGTCGCAGAATTAAGACCAAAATGTAGATGTCTAAAAGCGATGCAATTAATGAAGTAATGGTCGACATAATCGACTACTTAAGACTGGTTAAAGAATGGATCTTCGCGTAGCTGCGCGCGAGCTGCAGCACCGATGTCAACGTTTGCTGGTGATAGCAAGAAGACACCTTTAGCAACTTTTTCGATTGTGCCGTGAAGACCAAATGCAAGACCAGCTGAGAAATCTACGATGCGACGTGAATCAGCTTCGTCCATGTCACCTAAGTTCATGATCACAGGTGTGCCATCGCGGAATTCTTCACCTATGCGACGAGCATCGTTGTAAGTGGTTGGGTGCAAAGTTGTAATGCGGTAGACATCTGCTGTTGGTGCTGGACGAACTGGCGCTACTGGCTGTTGGTAAACCGGAGCTTGAGCTACTGGGCGAAGTGGCTGGGCATGCTGTGGTTGAGCGTAGTTGCTTTGCACGTGTGTTGGCGCTGCGTACTGCTCTTGGTATTCGGCGTACTCTTCAACAACGTCGTAACTTTCGTTGTATTCATCGCCATCAACTAGGCCTAAGTATTCGGCCATCTTGCGCATAGCACTTGCCATGGGTTTACTCCTTGGGGAATTTCTCTTTAAAAACTTACCCTTTATAAGCCCGATGACCGAGTATCGAAGAGCCAATTCGAAGGTGTGTCGCGCCATGTTTTATGGCTGGCTCATAGTCCCCACTCATGCCAGCAGAGATCCAAGTTGCATTTGGATAAATCGATATCAACTTGGCCGATATTTCGCGCAATCGAATAAATGGACGCTCTGGGTCGCCCTCAAGTGGGGCCACACCCATGACGCCTGAAAGTTCAAGGTTGGGTGTGCCGGAAATCATCTTGGCTAAATCAAGCACTTCACTTTCATCTGCCCCGCCGCGATGCTCGAACGCTTCGCCGGCTTCAGTCTTTGGGTCAAGGTTCACTTGAATTAAGCAACGAAGTGGTTTGGTTCGAGCGGCGACTGCCTTTGCAAGTGCATTTACTAAATCAACTCGGTCAACGCTGTGCACAACATCTGCCCAATTGGCAACCGATTTTGCTTTATTAGTTTGCAACTGCCCAATGGCATGCCAGGTTAAATCAGCAGTAACTTCATCATGTTTTGGTTTTGCCTCTTGATCCCTATTTTCGCCAACCTCGGTCACACCAAGGCTGGCTAGAAGTTCAACATCACTTGCTGGCCAGGTTTTGGTGACCACGATTAAATGAACTTCATTTCGATCACGCCCATATTTTTGGCAGGTGTCATCGATATCACGATTCACTTCGCTTAAATTAGCGGCTAGTTCAGTTTGGCGATCCATCACAAATTCCTAATTAATTATCGCAACTAGTGCGCCGCGACCAGTTGGCATGCCGCCACTTCTGCGATAACTAAATAAGTTGTCATCTTCAAAATTGCAACCTGGAATCTGATTTATTTCAAAACCCAAACCACTTAGTTGTTCACGCACACCAGCAGCCAAATCCAAATGAGTCGAATCTTTAACACTGGCACTTTGACCAAATAGAGCAACGCGATCTGCGCCAACCTCATAACATTTGCCGCAAATCGATGGCCCAATCACTGCAGTTGAGTTAGAAATATCTGCGCCCAGCTCGATAAACGATTTTGTTAACTGGGTCATTAAATTTGCCAGCACGCCTATCCAGCCAGCGTGGCCAACTGCGATCACATTGTTAATCGGATCAACTAAAGCAACAGGAACACAATCTGCCGAAAGTGCGGCGATGGCATGTTTAGCAGTTTTACATACCAGGCCATCTCCCGTAGGTGCTTGCCCAAATTCACCTGCAACATTCACAGTGGTTCCGTGGTTTGCGTGCAGATAAGTAACGCCATCGGCTGAAACTAGCTCTTTAACAATTTCCCAGTTGGTATCAACGTTGCTTTCAAAATCACCAACGTGCCGTCCCAGATTCAAACTCTCGTATTGCCCTGTGCTTACCCCGCCATGGCGACTAAGAGCGGTAACGCAAATACGCCCGAGGTTCACTCGGGCGTATTGGGAGCTTGAAGTACTCAAGGAATTATTTTTAGCGAAGGAAATCTGGGATGTCTAGATCGTCTTCACTGCCATCAGTTGTGGTGGTTTCATCAAATACATCACCAGCAACTGGAGCTTTTCCAAATAGCGTCTTGAAATTGTCGTCATCTTCTTCATCATCAATTGAATACTTTGGCTTTTGGGTTTCAGGAGGCAAAGGGATTGATGCAGCTTCACCTGGCTTAGCAACGCCATATGCAGCAGCTGCGGCAAGTGGGGTTTCTTCCAAGATCTGCTTTGAAGCTGGTGAGGTTGACTTATTTGATGGTGGCGCGCCCCCATCAAAGCCAGCTGCGATCACAGTGACTTTAACCTGATCACCCTGGGTGTCATCAATAACAGTTCCAAAGATGATTGAAGCTTCAGGGTGCACCGCATTTTGAACCATGCGAGCAGCCTCGTTAATTTCAAATAGGCCAAGATCACTTGCACCCGCAATCGAAATTAGAACGCCGCGGGCACCTTCAATACTTGCTTCAAGAAGTGGACTTGAGATTGCTTGGCGGGTAGCTTCAATAGCACGATCAGCGCCGCGGGCAATACCCACACCCATAAGGGCTGAGCCAGCATCTTTCATAACTGAGCGCACATCCGCGTAGTCAAGGTTGATTAAGCCTGGGGTGGTGATCAAGTCGGTAATACCGCTAACGCCTTGAAGAAGAACAGAGTCTGCGTGACGGAATGCATCAATCACACTCACGCCATTGTCTGCAATTTCAAGAAGTCGATCGTTTGGAATAACGATTAAAGTGTCAACTTCGTTGCGGATTGCTTCAACGCCCGCTTCAGCTTGGGCGGTACGGCGCTTGCCTTCAAAACTAAATGGACGGGTAACAACACCGATTGTTAGTGCGCCAAGGTCACGAGCAATCTTTGCAACGATCGGAGCGCCACCTGTTCCGGTGCCACCACCTTCACCTGCAGTAACGAAAACCATATCTGCACCGCGAAGTACTTCTTCAATTTCTTCGTGATGATCTTCAGCAGCTTTGCGACCAACTTCAGGGTCGGCACCAGCGCCAAGACCGCGAGTTGAATCGCGACCAATATCTAATTTCACATCTGCATCGCTCATTAATAATGCTTGAGCATCAGTGTTAATCGCGACGAACTCAACGCCCTTAAGACCTTGTTCAATCATTCGATTGATTGCGTTAACGCCTCCGCCACCAATACCAACAACTTTGATAACAGCTAAGTAATTCTGCGGTGCTGGCATGCCAGGCCTTTCGTGTTCCCCGTGGTGTTAACAACCCTAAACGTCAACAAGAGCGTTATAGTTATGTCAACCTATTTCGAATTTAAGTTACGGGTTATTCCCCAGTTTTTCGTTGCACCACGCCGTAAAAGTTTTGTGTTTTATTTAGCACTTGGCGCATCAGGAGCTGACACGTTAATGGTTAAAAAGTTTTGCTTCATTAGGGCCTGCGCAACTTTAACTTTTTGATCTGCAAATTCTCCGGTACCAAATGTCACCACTGCCCCGCTGGCTAAATTCGCTACAACGCTATCTTGTGAGACTGCTGACAACCCAGTTACTTGCCACTCAGCTGGAATTGCAGCAACTACCTTGATGGCTTCAGCCATTGCTGGGCTATCTGGCGTTGCAGCAATCACTAATAGCCCAGGTGGTGGCGCAGCAACGCTTCCAGCGTTCTTGCCTTCATCATCAATCAGATTAAATCCACCAGCAGTAGCTGCAACTGCAACTGGAATTCGCTCAGTGATGGTGATTAAAAGAGTGTGTGGCCAACCACGTTCAACGAGTGCAACTTTAATTTCTGGAATCGCACTTAACCGCTCGGTTATTCCTTTAACATCTTGGCTAACCAGCGGTTCATTTAGCGGCACAGCTGCGGCGCTTGCTACCTGTTCAGCAGTTAAGCGACTAAGTCCATTTATTGTTACTTGCTCTGTGACAAACCATCGTGATTGATAAAGCGACCACCACAGGGCAACTGCGATCACGCCAATTAGCCAAATAAACCAAGGTGCTTTGGATTGTTTGCGCACTTTCTTTTGTGCGCTTTTGATTGTTTTTGCCATTTAGTTTGCGCGCTCTAGTAATTCAAGAATTTCAGGACACATCATCCCAATGTCACCAGCACCTAAAGTCATGATGATGTCACCTGGTTTTGCGTGATCAGCTAAGTGTTTTGGCACAGCTGACCAAGATGGCTCAAAGATAACTTGTTCTTTTGGAAGTGGAACATTGCCAGCCATTGTGCTGCCTGAAGCTCCTGGAATTGGCGTTTCACCTGGTGCAAACACTTCAAGTACGACCACGAAATCAGCTAAGCCAAGTGCTTGGCCGAATTCTTTTGAAAACAGTGCGGTGCGGTAATAGTGGTGCGCCTGAAATGCAGCCAGTACTCGACCATCGCCGGCAACTACTCTGGCTGCTTTTAATACTGCATCGATCTCAGTTGGGTGGTGGGCGTAATCATCAAATACTCGAACCCCATTTGCTTCACCGCGGAATTCAAAACGGCGATGGGTTCCAGTGAATTTCTCAAGACCCGACACAACTTGTTCTTTGGTGCAGCCAAGTTCAAGCGTAGTTAGCAGGGCTGCAGTTGCATTTAGGGCGTTGTGTGCACCTGGAACCTTAAGTTGGATTGGGCCAAACGATTGCCCGTTATATTCCACTGTGAAAAGTGAGCCTGCGGTCTTACTAGGCAATAACTTAACTTCGGCATCATTATCTGAATTCTGGCCATAGGAAATTACCCGTGCGCCAAGTTCCCTAGCTCTTTGGGCAACTTTGGCAGCACCTTTGTCATCACCACAGATAACTGCATAACCATGCTTGCGACTAGTGCCAACGACAAAATCAATGAATGCTTGTTCAACAGCTTCGTAAGTTCCCCAGTAATTAAGGTGATCGGCTTCAACGTTGGTGACGATGCCAGCTGTTGTTGGTAGCGCTAGGAATGTGCCATCGCTTTCATCGGCTTCAACTACGAAATCTTTGCCACTTCCAAGGTGTGCATTGCTGCCAGATTCATTCATCTCTGAACCGATCACAAATGATGGGTCCAGCCCCGCTTCTTGCAAAATGACTGTAGTCATCGATGTGGTGGTGGTTTTGCCATGTGTTCCAGCAACTGAAATAACTCGTGATTCAGTTAGCAGATCGGCAAGTGCAGTCGCTCGATTTAAAACTGGAATCCCCAGTTCAACTGCCTTTACAACCTCAGGATTTGTTTCAGGAATCGCAGTTGAAACCACAACGGTTCCAGGGGTGCTTCCATTGATCAAGATTTTCTCGCCGTCATGTCCAACATAAACATGGGCGCCAAGAGGTTTGAGGGCTTGAAGTCTTCTTGAATCTTTGGCATCACTACCCGAAACTTCATAGCCCTTGCTTAGTAATACGCGAGCGATTCCGCTCATTCCAGCTCCGCCAATACCAACAATGTGGATTCGGCCATTGAGCTTGGACATTTAATTCACCTTTAAGACGTGATCTACGACATCTGCCAATCTACTGCTTGCATCTTGTCGACCACAGGATTTACTCGCCGCAGACATTTGGGAAAGATTTTCAGGTGAATTTAGGATTGGCAAAATATTTGTCTTGATGAACTCTGGCGAAAATTGCGCGTTATCGACAATGATTGCCCCGCCAGCTGCAACAACTTCAGCAGCATTCACTCGCTGTTCGCCATTTCCGATCGGAAGTGGGACAAAACATGCTGGCAAGCCAACTGCGGTGATCTCAGCAACTGAAGTTGCCCCAGATCTTGCGATTACAAAATCGCTGGCTGCATATGCCAAGTCCATGCGATCGATGTAATTAAGTGGGAAGTAATTTTCAGACTGTTCGAACGCTTTTTCGTTTTTTTGCCCGATGGCATGAATTACTACTAAGTCTTCTAGTATTCCTTCGCGCTTGGCTTGCTGGACGACATTATTTATTGCCTGCGCGCCTAGAGATCCGCCAAACACCAAAAGGGTTGGGGCATCTTTTTTGATCCCAAAATAATCGCGCGCTTCCTTGCGAGATTTGTTGCGGTCTAAATTTGCAATCACTTGACGAAGCGGCATTCCAGTTAGAACACCATTAGGAAGGCTTCCAGGAACTGTGATCGCAATAGCTGCTGCGTACTGCGCCCCTACCCGATTGGCTAGACCTGCTTTTGCATTGGCCTCGTGAACAACTATTGGCACTTCATTTCGCGCAGCTAAATAAGCAGGAATTGAAACATAGCCACCAAAACCAATCAAGATGTCAGCATCTAGCTTTCGCAAAATATTTCTGGTTTCAGCAATTGCAACGCGAAGCCTGATTGGCAAAGTTAGTAAATCTAGATTTAGCTTTCGTGGCATTGGCACGGCTGGAATTAATTCCAAGTCGTAGCCACGGGCCGGAACAAGTGAAACTTCAAGACCTCTGGCCGTTCCAAGTGCGGTGATTTTTGCATCCGGATGGCGGCGTTTAATCTCATCTGCCAAATTCAAGGCAGGTTCGATGTGCCCAGCAGTTCCACCGCCAGCAACAACAACATTAAGTTTGCTCAACATCAACCTTTATTTTTTGTGCCTTAAAAGCACATCACAAATAACAGTAATGCCTAGGGTTATTTTTTGGCTTCGTGCAACGCAAATGACATCAGTAATCCAAGGGCTGCAAGCGTTGGAATAAGCGAAGAACCACCATAACTAACTAGTGGCAATGGAACACCGGTGATCGGCATGATGCGAAGTACTGCGCCAACGTTTACCATCATCTGCCAAATCAGCCAGGTCACAATCCCAAATGAAGCTAACTCAATAAATAAGTCATCAGATTTTTTAGCAATGCGAAGGCCAATAAATGCAATTGCCGCGAATAGCAAAAGGATTGTGACTGTTCCAAATAACCCGAGTTCTTCGCCGATTACTGCATAAATAAAGTCAGTGTGGGCTTCAGGCAGTGTTCCCCACTTCTCACGTGATCCACCAAGACCCTGACCAAGGATTCCACCTGAACCAAGTGCCTGCATACCGTGAATTAATTGGAAGCCAGTTCCTTGTGGGTCAGCACTTGGATTTAGCCATGATGTGAACCGAGCCATGCGATATGGTGCGATGATCGTGGCCCCAACAATTCCCAGCAACCCAACAATTCCGACCATGAAGAATATTCGCATTGGTGCGCCAATTAGATAAAAAGAAGCCAACATAATTGGCACCATCACAATTGCTGTTCCGATATCACCAGTTGCACCGACCAACAAAAGCACGGCGATACAGAAAAAACCCGCCGGGCGCATTAAGTGTGCACGCATATTTAATAGATGTGATTTGCGCTCAAGAATGTCAGCTGTGAAAAGTACAACCGCGAGCTTGGCAAATTCGGATGGTTGAATACGAATTGAACTTGTGAATTCAAGGTTTAACTTTTGACCATGCGTGGCCGTTCCAATGACAAGTACTAATACCAGTAACAGGATTACTGCATATGAATAGAGCGGCGTTAGTTTGCGCACCTGCCAGATTGGAATTTTTGGAATCCAAAACATAATTGCCAGACCGATTGCTGCAAAAATTGCCTGACGATAGGCAAAAGCCCAAGAGTTTCCATTGTTAATTTGGTATGAATAAATACTTGAGGATGAAGCGACCATCACTAGACCCATTGCAAGAAGTGCGATGGTGATCATCACCAGCATTTTGTATGGCGCATATGGGTGTTCTAAGAATTCAACAACAGCTTGAGTATTAATCAGCGGTTTACGTTTTTTCTTTTTGGTTGCCATTACTTATTCATCTCATTAACAGCTTGAGCAAAGGCATCTCCGCGATGTGAGTAATCTCGAAACATATCCCAAGAAGCACAACCAGGTGCCAATAAAACTGTGTCACCAGGATTTGCCATCTGGGCTGCTGCTGACACAACTTGAGCCATCGCGCTTGCATCTTTGCTTGAAATTCTGATGATTGGAATTTTTGGCGCATGTTTGGCTAAAGCTTGGCCAATGTGATCCTGGTCAACACCTAAAAGCACAACACCTTTAATTCGATTGGCTGCATCAATTACCAGCTGATCAAAATCCTGACCTTTAGCCATGCCACCAGCGATCCAGATAACTGATTCATAGGCAGTAAGTGAGGTCATTGCCGCATGTGTATTTGTTGCTTTCGAATCATCGATGTAAGTCACATCGTTAATGGTTGCAACATGTGCGATGCGATGTGCTGCTGGTTTCCAAGCGCGAAGGCCATCGCGAATAAACCTAGGCTCTATGCCGTGTGCTCTAGCAAGTGCTGCTGCAGCCAATGCATTTTCAACATTGTGTTTTGCGTTTATTGCTAAGTCAGTTACTTCAGCCAGTTCCAGAGCAGATTCTTTGCGCTCAGCTAAAAATGCGCGATCAACTAGGAATTCATCCACTACCCCAAGCATTGAAATATCTGGGATGCCAAGAGAGATGCCGATTGCCCGGCAACCTTCGATAACTTCAGCTTGCTCGACCATATGTAAAGTTTCTTGATCGGCCAAGTTATAAATTGCCGCAACCTGACAGCGTTCATAAATTCTGGCCTTCGCATCGCGATAAGCCTCATAAGATCCGAATAGATCAATGTGGTCTGGAGCTAGGTTCAAACAAACTGCGGCTTGCGGCGAAATTGTGTGCACAAATGGCAACTGCGGCGCACCAACTTCAACTGCGATTACATCCCAAGGCTCTGGGTCCATCACAACTTCCACAAGAGAGTGCCCGATATTGCCAGCAGCAACTGTGCGCTTGCCGGCTGCAATGAGTATTGATTCAAGCATCAAGGTTGTTGTGGTTTTGCCGTTGGTGCCAGTGACAAGCAGCCAAGGTGCTGGGTTTGCTAAATCGCGAAGCCGCCAAGCCAGTTCAAGTTCGCCCCAAATTGGCACATTGCGTTTTTTTGCCGCTTCAACAATTGGTGCAAGAGGTGAAACACCTGGAGAAAGTACAAGTAAATCAATGTTTGCTGGCAGAGTCTGGTCATCACCAAAGAAAACTTGAGCGCCAAGTATTTCAAGAAGTGTTGCTCGTTCTCGCTGTTTTTCGCCCGGGTTGGCATCAAGGATGGTCACTTGAGCATTCATTTGAATTAACGCATCGGCTGCCGCAAAGCCTGCAACGCCAAGTCCAACAACACAAGCTTTGATATTGGACCAATCAGAATTTCTGTTTAATTGGTCTACTGAGTTCATTTTGAAATCTTTTTTCTACTTACGAACCCATTCGGCATAGAACAAAGCCATACCGATCACAACGAATAAACCTTGAATAATCCAGAAGCGAACCACAATCTGAACTTCTGGCCAGCCCAGCATTTCAAAATGATGATGCAGCGGCGCCATCCGAAGCACTCGACGTCCAGTTAATTTGAAGGATGTTACTTGGGCAATAACTGAAAGAGTCACGATTACAAATAACCCACCCATTAGAGCAAGAAGTAATTCAGTACGGGTCATGATTGCAAGTGCTGCGATCGCGCCACCTAATGCAAGTGATCCAGTGTCACCCATGAAAATTTTTGCTGGACTTGAATTCCACCAGAGGAAACC
The DNA here is from genome assembly GCA_041181865.1 of Actinomycetota bacterium. Classification (GTDB taxonomy): domain Bacteria; phylum Actinomycetota; class Actinomycetes; order S36-B12; family UBA5976; genus UBA5976. Next base: position 14,899 of record JBEGOT010000036.1, read on the forward strand.
AAAACACGCACCGCCAACTGCAGCAGCGAAAATTGCTAAATCGAGTGGATCGCGAACTGAGTAACACCCGGTTACCTGTTCCCAGTAACAGCTTTGGCCATACTGCCAAATCGACATGATTGTGTAAGCAGCGAAAGTCATTGTGGCAGCGCCGGTTGCTAAACCATCTAAGCCATCAGTTAAATTTACGCCATTGGTAATGCCGGTGATTAAAAACCAAATCCAAAGAAGTAATAAGGCTGATGGTAAAACAAAATTTGTATCGCGCACCCAGGAAATTGCATTCGAAATTGGTGTACGGCCACTTTCATCTGGGAATTGCATACCAAGGTAAGCAAATGAGAGTGCCGCAACTGCTTGGCCAAGTAATTTAGTGCGAGCCCTAATTCCAGTGCTGCGCTGCTTGAAAATCTTTAGGTAATCATCGGCTAAGCCAACTGCGCCAAGGGCCACCATTAAGTAGATGGCAATTAATCCTGAGGTGCTAGGTGCTCGCCACATTATTAAATGCGCAAGTGAATAACCAGCGATAACTGAGAAGATAATCGCTGCCCCACCCATAGATGGCGTACCTTTTTTGCTGCCATGTTCTGGATAGTTGATGCCATTTGCTGATTCACGGATGGCTTGAGAGTAACCATGGCGTCTCAGTAATTTAATTAATAACGGTGTGCAGATTAAAGATAGGAATGCAGAGAGTGCACCGGCAAGAACAACAAGCTTCACGCTTACTTCTCCCCTTTGGCATTCAGCTGGTCTGCTACTAACTGAGCTAACTCGTCGAATTTTTCAGACCGAGAAGCTTTAAATAGCAGTACGTCGTGGCTATTTACTCTTCTGCAAATGTAGTCGCAGGCCCCTTGAAAATCAGCGAACCACACCGATTCACCATCCCAAGATCCCTCTTGTTCAGCGCCTAAGTGAAGTGTTTTTGCGATTTGGCCAACCACAACAAGTTGTTCGATGTTCAGGCGAACGACTAATCGCCCAATTTGATCATGGGCCGAAACAGAGTCGCTACCAAGTTCATGCATTGCACCAAGTACCGCAAAGCGTTTTCCTTCGGTTTTAATTGAAGCCAAAGTTTTAAGTGCTGCAGTCATCGATTCTGGATTTGCGTTATAAGCATCATTTATCAGAGTCACTTCATTTGAAAGGTGATGGACTTCCATGCGCCATTTACTTTTTGCAATTACTTGTGACAAAACTTTTGCAATGTCACCAATGGTCATGCCAACTGACCAACCAACAGCTGCTGCGGCAAGGGCATTTGAAACGTTGTGCTCACCAAGTAGTGGCAATTTAATTTCAGCTCTGTTGTCATCGATTACCAAAGTAAATGTGGTTGAACCATCTGGCAAAGTGTTTAGATTTTCGGCTCGAACATCAGCTTTAGTGCCAAGCCCATAAGTTAAAACTTTGGCTTTAGTAACTTTTGCCATTTCGCGCACATTTGGATCGTCATGGTTTAAGACTGCGATTCCATCGGCACTTAGCGCTTTCACTAGTTCACTTTTACCTTTGGCAATGTTTTCAACCGAGCCCACTTCACCTACATGTGCATGGCCCACATTTGTCACAACACCGATATCAGGTTTTGCAATATCCGCAAGATAAGCGATATGGCCAAGGCCACGCATACCCATTTCAGCAACTAAATACTTTGTGTCACTTGGTGCCTGCAAAATTGTTTGCGGCAAACCAAGTTCATTATTTGGTGAGCCACTAGGTGCGCAAGTTGGTGCATAGCTTGCAAGAACCTGACCAATTAAGTCTTTAGTTGAAGTTTTTCCTGATGATCCAGTTACGCCAACTACAACTAAATCCAAATTTTGTGACCTAACAAATTTCGCTAATTTGCCAAGTGCAGGGATAACTGGATCTAAATCAAATTGTTTGTCTGCTTCAACCAAAACATGGTCTCCTGGTACAGACTTTGAGCAAATTGTGGCTACTGCCCCTGCTTGCAAAGCTTCATGTACTTTGTCATGACCATCAATTCGCTGGCCCACAATTGCTGCGAAAAGCTGACCTTTTTCAATATCTCTTGAATCAGTACTTAAACCAGAAACGATTGTGGAACTATTACCAACAACTTTTCCGCCAACTGCTTTAGCGATTTGCTCAAGTGAAAGTTCAAACATTATTTAGCCTCTGCCTGAATAACTTTCACGTCATCAAATGGATGAACTTGGCCTGCAATTTCTTGGCCTTGTTCATGGCCTTTACCTAAAACCGCCACAACATCATTATTGCTGGCAAGCGATAATGCCTTATTTACGGCTTGGCGGCGATCGCCAATTTCAAAAACTTTTACTTCAGTTTCAACAATTCCAGATCTCACCTGAGCGCGAATTGATGCTGGATCCTCAGATCGTGGATTGTCATCTGTGACGATTACAACATCTGAAATTTCTGCTGCGATCTTTCCCATGAGTGGTCGCTTAAGTGCATCACGATCACCACCACAACCGATCACCGTGATCAACTGACCACCGCAAACTTCACGCAGCGTAGTTAAAACTTTTTCAACAGCTTCTGGCGTGTGGGCGTAATCAACAATTGCCGTGCCTTGGGAATTATGGGTAACAATCTGACTGCGGCCTGGGACCGGATGCACGTTAACTAAATCCCTTGTGACAAGTTGCTCATCAAGGCCAAGTTCAGCGCTAACTGCAATTGCGATCGCTGCGTTTGTAGCATTAAATGCACCAATCATTGGCAATTCACAATTCATTGAAACTTCATGATGACGCAGATCAAAAGTTGTCTTGGTGACGCTTAATCGTAAGTTATTCACTTGCCAATCACCATTTGGTCCAACAGTGGTAACTGGAATTGATGTTTGATTCGCTAGTTTTTGTCCCCAGCTATCTTCAATGCAAATCACGCTGCTTTTAGCGAAGTCTTTAGTAAAGAGTTTTGCTTTAGCAGCAAAGTAGTTTTCCATGCTGCCGTGAAAATCCAAATGGTCTTGACTTAAGTTTGTGAAAATAACTTTTTCAAACTCCAAGCCACTGACCCGATGAAGTTCAAGTGCGTGGCTGGAAACTTCCATAAAAGCAATCGTGACACCGGCTTGCACCATTTGGCCAAGTATGGAGTAAAGGTCTGTTGATTCAGGTGTAGTTCTAGCACCTGGAATGTGCTTGCCATCTATGTATGTTCCGACAGTGCCGATTACCCCGACTTTGTAACCAAAGTTTGTAAAAAGTGATTGCAAAATGTGGGTAACAGATGTTTTCCCATTAGTGCCAGTTACGCCGATGATTTTTAATTGCTTTTGCGGATTTTGATAAATCCGAGCTGACAGTGTTGCCATGTCGACTCTTGGATTTGCAAGTTCAATTGCAGAAATCTCACTAGGAAGGCTTTTCAGGCCTTCGCTATCGGTGGCGATTGCTACCGCGCCACTTTCAATAGCTTGATTTGCGAACTCGATGCCATGGTGATTTGCGCCAGCTAGGGCTACATAAATATCCCCTGGCAAAACTTCACGTGAATTATGGGTGATACCAGTAACTAAAACTTGCGAATTAACAGCGGTTAATTTAAATCCAGCAGCAATAGTTGAAAGTGCTGTTGGTGAAGTCGTTGGTCGCATCTGTAATTACCACGTTACTGGGATCTGTGGAGGCGGTGTATCTAGTGGTGGAATCTTCTGGTGAGCTAAAGCATAAGTCATAACTTGCTTGAAAACTGGGCCTGAGATTGTTGAACCGAAGTGACCATTTACTGGATCATGAATCATTACGGCAACGATTAACTCTGGATTATTTCCAGGTGCAATTCCGATAAACGATGCGGTGTAACCGCTGTATCCACCAGTTATTTCACTGTACTTATTTGCAGTACCGGT
>JBEGOT010000037.1:0-5270 GCA_041181865.1 Actinomycetota bacterium
AATTGAAAATGGTGTCTATAAATCTGTCACCGTGATTCAAGAACCACCTATGGCGCCAGAAGGTGTGCAGCAATTACTTAGACCACACCGCATTGGTATTGGTATCTACAACAAGTCTGGCGACAATGTAGTTCGCACCAATCGAATTGAAATCGATGTTGAAGGTGCCAAGACTGAAGTTAGCGAACTAGTTGGAAAACCAGCTGGCGATTTACTTTTACTAAACGATGGTGACTACACCTTCGTGAAAATTCGTCTTGATGAACTTTCTGCAAAAACAGCAGCAGAAAACTTAGATACGATCGAAGACAGTGTTTCCAGGGCACTTATCTGGGCGGCTGCCTGGGATATGACCCGCGATGCAGAAATGTCAACCACTGATTACTTGAACATGATCATGAATGCCAACTTGGTGGACATGGGAATTGGTGTTACCCAACAGTTGCTTTTGCAGGCACGTTCAGCAATTGAACAGTTTGGTAATCCAGATAAGCGTCATGTAAACCGTGATCAATTAATTGATGCGATCTTGAAGCAATTACCTAATGCCCCAAGCGGCAGTGACCACCAGTTGTCATTTGTAAGAAATGTGATCGCACTTGCCAGAACTTCTGCGCACACTGATCTTCTGAAGTCATGGCTTGATGGATCAAAAGCACCAATTGGCCTTGCCATAGATACTGATCTTCGCTGGGCATTTATTTCTCGTCTTGCCTCACTTGGCGCATTGCCAGAATCAGCAATTGATGACGAATTAGCTCGCGATAACACAGCAGGTGGACAGCGCCAAGCGGCAAGTGCTCGCGCTGGCTTGCCAACAGCTAAAGCTAAAGCTGATGCTTGGGCAGCGGCAGTCGAATCAGATGAATTACCAAATGCATTGCTAAATGCAACTGTTGGTGGCTTCGCCCAGCCAGATCAGCGCGAACTACTAGTGCCATACGTGGACAAATACTTTGGCGCACTAACCGAAATCTGGAAGAGCCGAACTAATGAAATCGCCCAGTCATTAACTACTGGTCTATTCCCATCATTATTGGCATCTGAAGATATCCTGAAAAAAGCAGATGCTTTCTTAGCAAGTGATGAAGATGCTGGTTCCACCAGATTAATTAAAGAGCTACGCGACAACGTTGCTCGTTCACTTCGCTGCCAGGCATTTGATAAATAACTAACCCGCTAAGGAAGTTGCCATGAACGATCTACTGGATTGGTTTTTAGGAACACCAGTCAAAATTGCTGTAATCGTTTTACTGGCTGCCCTTATTCGAGTTTTCTTAATCCGCGCTTCAAGCCGATTAATTAAACGTGCGCTAAGTCTTCGCATCGAACGACGTCATGGCGCGCAAAGTTCAGTTGAAAAACAAGCTGAACATAGTCGACATGAGCAGCGCGCAAGTTCAATTAGCCAATTACTTCGCAGTGTTATTACTGGCACCGTCTGGAGTTTGGCTGGCATCATGGTGCTTTCCAATTTAGGTATAGATGTTGGTCCGATTTTGGCTTCGGCTGGTGTTGTTGGTGTGGCACTTGGTTTTGGCGCCCAAACACTGGTTAAAGATTTCATCGCAGGTATTTTCATGATTTTGGAAGATCAATATGGCGTTGGCGATGTAATTGACGTTGGCCCAGCAATTGGAACAGTTGAAGAAATCGGCTTACGGGTTACTAGGCTTCGCGACAAAGAAGGCACAGTTTGGTACATGCGCAACGGTGAAGTTCTTCGCATCGCTAACCATTCCCAATAAATAAAAATGGAACCAACACTTTATGAGCAAATGGGCGGCTCCCAATTTTTTGAAAATCTTGTTGCAGGTTTCTATGAAGGAATTAAAACTGATCCCGTTTTAAGACCGATGTATCCAGAAGAAAATCTAGATGACGCAATCCACCGATTAGCGATGTTTTTATCGCAATACTGGGGTGGTCCAACAACCTATTCACAAGAACGTGGTCACCCTCGCCTTCGCATGCGTCACAATGTTTTCCCAATCGATGGCGATGCCAGGGATCGTTGGTTAGGTCACATGTCAGCATCCCTTGCCAAATTAGAAATCGAACCGCATTTAAGAGATCAGCTGTGGACTTATCTGGTTACTGCCGCCCATTCCTTGGTTAATCAACCAGATAACTAAACCCCCCAAATGCAGATTTTGGCTAGCTGTAGGCCAGAATTGAATTCATGTTGAGAAGTAAAGACTGGTGGCGCGAAGCCGTCGTTTATCAGATTTATCCACGTTCATACGCAGATGCCAGCAACGATGGCATAGGTGACATTCCAGGTATTCGCACCAAAGTCCCTTACTTGAAAGAACTTGGCATCGATGCAGTGTGGTTAAGTCCGCACTACCCATCCCCGATGCTTGATGCTGGTTATGACGTTTCCAACTACCGCGATGTTGAACCGCTTTTTGGAAAACTTTCTGACATCGAAGGTTTGATTGCTGATTTGCATTCAGCCGGCATCAAGATGCTAATCGACATCGTGCCAAACCACACTTCCTGGGATCATCCATGGTTCAAAGAAGCACTTGCAGCAGCTCCGGCCGATGACCCAAGTGTTCCTGCGAAAGCACGTTATGCCGAAGGTCCGTGGGCTAGGTATCACCTGCTTCGCGGCCAAGATGGTGGCAAAAGTGAACCAAACAACTGGGAAAGTTGTTTCACAGGTCCTTCTTGGACTCAACTAAAAGATGCTGATGGCAAACCAACTGGTTGGTGGTACCTACACATCTTCGATAAATCACAACCAGATTTAGATTGGACTAACGAAGAAGTTCGGGCCGATTTCCGCCAAACACTTCGTTTCTGGTTCGACAAAGGTATTAACGGGTTCCGAATTGACGTTGCCCACGGTTTAGCAAAAACTCCTGGTTACCCAGACTGTCCTGAACTTAAAGATGGCGATCCAACCAGTAAGAATCCTTACTGGGATCAAGATGCGTTACATGATGTTTGGCGCGAATGGCGCAAAGTTGCAGATGAATACGACGATCCAAAAGTATTCGTGGCTGAAGCTTGGGTCTTCCCGGCTGAACGCAATGCGCGCTACTTACGTGAAGATGAACTTCACACCGGCTTTAATTTCCCATTCCTAAAAACTCCATGGGATGCAAAGCGCATGCGCGATGTAATCGACATGTCAATGGAAGCAAACGCGATTGAAAATGCCCCGACAACTTGGGTTCTTGAAAACCATGACGTTTGGCGCGCAGCAACAAGGTACGCCCCGATCATCGGCACAGACGAAGAAATTGAATCTAACGCTCGCCAGATGAACTTAGGTAAAGATGGCAACTGGAAAGCTAATCGCGATCTAGAAGTTGGCGGGCAGCGCGCAAGAGCAAATCTGCTGACCATGCTTGCTCTTCCTGGAACTGCTTACATCTACCAAGGTCAAGAACTTGGTTTAAACGAAGTATTTGAAATTCCATCAGACATGCGCCAAGACCCGTCATTTTTCACAAGTGGTGGCTCGGTTGTTGGTCGCGATGGTTGTCGTGTTCCAATTCCTTGGGATCACAGCAGCGAAACTTATGGATTTAATTCAGGAACTCCAACTTGGCTACCACAACCAGATTCTTGGAAAAAGAAAACTGTCGCTGACCAAGATGGTGAAGAAACCAGCACTCTGACCCTTACCCGTCACGCACTTGCTATTCGCAAAAGCCAGGCAGCACTTGGCGGCTTAACTGATGGCACGCAAGGTTTGATTTGGGACAAGGTTGATGAAAACTTGGTTAGCTTCGTTCGCCCAGCTCGTCTTGGTGGTAAAGCAATCCGCTGCGTTATGAACATGGGTAAGCACTCAATCAAACTTGATTTTGAAGGTGAAGTTTTTTTGGTTAGCAAACCAAATGGCTTTGATGATGGTTTGCTAGATCCAGACACAACTGTGTGGTTAACTGCCTAAATGACTAAAGCTATTGGCAGCATCCATCGTGCCTGGTGGATTGCCACAATAACTTTCGCCACCCTGCTTTCGGCTGCAGCATTTCGATCAACTACAGGCGTGATGCTTGAACCACTTGAAAATGAGTTTGGTTGGTCCAGAAGTACTACTGCTGGCGCAATTTCGCTCAACTTACTTTTTTACGGATTAACTGCACCGTTTGCGGCAACGCTAATTGAAAGATTTTCAATGCGTCGCGTTGTGGCAGCAGCGCTTTCACTTGTTGCAATTGGTTCAAGTTTGACTGTTGCAATTGGTCAACCTTGGCACCTTTACATTCTTTGGGGTGTATTCGTTGGTTTTGGAACTGGCTGTTTAGCACTAGTTTTTGGCACAGCAGTTGCAAATAGGTGGTTTGTCACGAACCGAGGACTGGTAACTGGAATCTTCTCAGCAGCTTATGCAACTGGGTCATTAATTTTCTTGCCATTATTTGGTCGAATGATTTCAGCCGATGGCTGGCGAAATGTTTCTTGGACGATTGGCGCTGTCGCTGCAGCAATCGTTCCACTAGTGCTTTTATTTTTCCGTGATCGCCCTAGTGATGTTGGAGCTTTCCCATACGGCGCAACTAGTCAGCCAGACATGGGTCCGGCAGCACCAGCTACTGCATTTGGTTCAATCAAGGTCTTATTTGAAGCACTGCGAAGTGGTGCGTTTTGGATTTTAGCTGGAACATTTTTTGTTTGTGGCTGGTCAACTAACGGCCTGATTGGAACACATTTCATTCCAGCCGCGCACGATCATGGCATGCCAACTAATACGGCAACTTCTCTCTTAGCTGTAGTTGGAATTTTTGATTTGATCGGAACGATTGCATCGGGATGGTTAACTGACCGAGTAAGTTCGGTCTACTTACTTGTTGCCTATTACGGTTTGCGCGGACTTGCTTTAATTACTGTGCCAGCTGTGCTTGGGCCACATGTTGAACCGCCGCTTCTTTTCTTTATTGTGTTTTATGGCCTGGATTGGATTGCAACTGTGCCGCCAACAGTTCAGTTATGCCGCGAATACTTTGGGCTTTCAAAATCCGGAATTGTTTATGGTTGGGTTTTCGCTTCACACATGATTGGCGCTGCAATCGCAGCAGTCTTTGCTGGTTGGATTCGCCAAACCAATGGTTCTTACACAATTGCTTGGTACACAGCGTCCATACTTTGTTTAATTGCAGCTGGATCGATGTTTTTGATGAAGCGCATACCAACTTTGGCCCAGCGCGAGGCTGCCCTTAATTAGTTCTTAGGGTTTTCTCTAAGTAATCGCGCATATCCTCAGGGATGCGAACTGGGCGGTTAGTTTTCAAATCGACACAGACCAT
>JBEGOT010000038.1:0-6071 GCA_041181865.1 Actinomycetota bacterium
GCTGTCGGACCAGCAAATTTTCCAAAGGCTTTTGCCAACCCAACCAAAGAAGTAGACATCACTGGCGCACCACAGCCATCAATTCCGATGTTTTGGATTTGTTCGCCAGTGACTTCTTCAATCGTTGATTTGCAAGCCTGTTGAAGTGGATGGTTTAAATCCAAATAGGTTCTGGTGTCCCACCCATTAATCACACACGTGAAAAGCATCGCTGCATGTTTGCCGCTGCAATTCATAAAGATCGATTCTTTTTCTAGACCTTCAGCAAGCACTGTGTCTTTTTGAACTGGGTCAAGTGGCCAATCAGGCGGGCAAGCAAGTGCATCAACATCTAATCCAGCGGCGTTTAACAAACTGTGCACACCTTCGATGTGAAATTCTTCAGCACTATGAGATGCGCAAGATAATGCGAGTAATTCGCCATTTGCTGGTAACCCGGCACGCACCATTGCCAAACCTTGCATCAACTTGTTCGATGATCTTGGGAAAATATGTGACTTTATATCACCGTGTGACCAAATAACTTCGCCCGCTGAATCAACAACGACTGCGCTGCCATAGTGGCGGCCTTCGACAAAGCCACTTCGCACAACTTGGGCAATGAGCGCTGACATGCATACATCGTGCCACATAAGACACAATTAACTTATGCGGGCAGTTATTCAGCGAGTAGATGGCGCGGCTGTGGAAGTGGCTGGGCAAGTAGTAGGTCAGTTCACTGGTCCAGGGTTGATGGTTTTAGTTGGCGTGAGTGTCGATGATGATCTTTCAAAGTGCGCGCCACTTGCCGACAAGATTTGGAAACTTCGAATATTTGAAAAACAAGCACTCGTCGCCAAGGGTATTTCTATTTCAAATGAGGCTAACGAAGTTGCTGCAGCTGACGGGAACTTACCGATCTTGGTAATAAGCCAGTTCACGCTATTTGCTGACACATCAAAAGGTCGCCGGCCAACCTGGCAACAAGCAGCTCGCGGTGATCAAGCCGAGCCGTTAGTTAATGAAGTTGCTAGATGCTTGCGCGATTTGGGAGCAAAAGTTGAAACTGGAAAGTTTGGCGCAGATATGCGCATCACTCAAGTTTGTGATGGGCCTATGACAGTAATCGTCGAGAATTAAGAGTCGGTTGCGCCAGTGGTTGTGCATCTGGTTTAACAATCACAGTTTGTGCCGCACTTACTTGATCAACAGTTAAAACGCAATCTATTGGTGTCATGCGCTTGATAAGAGCCAAGCCAACTGGACCAGATTCAAAGTCTTGGACTACTGAAGTCAGATGGCCAACTTCGTTGCCATCATGAAAAACTTTCGCACCAACACTTGGCAATTCATTTGTCGATCCATCGAGTTCCAGATGCACTAATCTGCGTGGTGGCTGTCCAATATTCACCACTCGCGCCACAGTTTCCTGGCCACGGTAACAACCTTTGTTTAGGTGTACAGCTGCGCCAATTAATCCAATTTCATGGGGAATCGTCTTGTGATCAGTTTCAAAATTAAATCTGGAAACGCCCGCTCTTATTCGATGAGCTTCCCAAGCCCAACTTCCAATTGGATGAGTTAATTCCTTTAATAAATCAACTCGGGGTACTAAAAATTCACTAACTTGCCATTTGGCCGGTCGATGGGTTACATAAATATCGTTCGTGAAATCAACATAAACACTTGATGAATGCCAAGTTGGGTACTTAGTTTCAATCCAACCAGGAGCACCAACCGCAGCAAATTCTTCAGTTCGATCCGTAATTTCAACTCGAAGCATAAATTTCATGGATTCAAGGAATTTAATTAATAACTCAGCTGATCCTGGTTCAACAATCAACCAAGTAGTTGCTCCGTCATCAATAACGTGCAGGTCATGTTCGATATGGCCATGTGGGCTAAGTACTAAAGTTTGGCTTGATTTAAATGGTGTTAATAAATCTTGTGTGGTTAGTGAATTAAGCCAGCTATTGCGATCTGGACCTGAGACGCTAATAACCTCACGATTGCCCAGATCCACTTGGCCAATTCCAGCTAATAAATCACGCTGTTCTTTAAAGGGATCGCCGTAGTGCCATGGAATAGAACTATCCGGGCTATCGGTGTTCATGTTTGGCATTGCAGTCATAGAAATAACTTAAAGCAATTTTTCACGGGCATTGCAACTGCCACATTGACCGCGCACTGAAAAATGTGAGATGTCAGGTTCAAATCCAACCTTGTTACGAAGCTGCTGAACAAATATATCCGCTTCAGAAACATCAACTGATTCAACGTTGCCGCAGGTATCGCAGATTAAATGAATATGCGGGTCATCTTCAACAGAATGGTAAGTCGGCGCTCCATGGCCAATATGAGTATGAGTAACTAACCCAACTTCTTCTAAAACTTCAATTGTTCGATAAATTGTTGAAAGGTTCACACCAGATGCGGACCGTTGAACTTCAGCGCAAAGTTCTTCAGGAGTAGCGTGGCCTAATTTATTAATTGCCTCCAGCACCATCTGGCGCTGAGGGGTGATTCGATATCCAAACTGACGAAGAACGTCATCCCAATTGAGACTAATCATTTGAAACCTTTGTTAAATGGAATGAAGCATGAGATTTCATTGGAACACCAACAGCTGCCATATCGTAAACCCAGCCAAGATTGCCATCAACTAATCCATAAAGACGTTCACCGCCAGTTATTTCTTTTGCAGTAGAAGTTCTAACAATCGCATCGGTCTTTAATTCAACTCTGGCCCCTGTGATCTGAGCATTAACAATTCCAGTAACAGTGACTTTCCCAAACCAAGTTTCTGAAATACCAGTTGGATGTGAAAGCAATAATTCAACTTCATTATTTGGTAGTGGACGCCAAAATCCTGATTCCATAGCTAACGGTTCAACCCGTTCGCCATTTTCATCAAGACGCCAAGTTCGTGACCAATGTATTAAAAATGGACGGCCATCATGACTGATATTTAATTCTTGGCCAACTTGAATATCTTTTTCCATTGACGGATAACCAACCACGCCAACGCCAACCCACGTACCAATTAACCAAGATAACGGGGCTAAATCAGGGTGATAGGTCGCGCTCAGCCTTGGCCCTTAAATAATTTGTAAACCACGTAACCTGCAAACCAAGTGATGGCTATTTAGGCAAGTATCAGTAATCCTGTATAAAAATTTTCAACCACGAAAAATAGTCTAGCGTTAAAGCCATAAGCCCAGCATTTTAGGAAGTGGTTGAAGTGATGAGCGATTTAACTGATACCCAAGTACGCGATATTTTGATGACGGCAAAGTCAGTTGCTGTCATTGGTGTTTCAGCGAAGCCAGACCGCGCTAGTCATCAAGTAACCGCTTACTTACTCGAGCAAACCCATTTCACGGTTTATCTAATCAACCCGGCACACACTGAAAATATTTTGGGACAACCGGTTTATCCAAATCTGGCGGCACTGCCAGAAATTCCAGACATCGTGGATGTTTTCCGCAAAGGGGAAGATATGCCAGGCGTCTTTGAAAAAGAATTTCCCGCAATTGCAGGTGACTGTGTTGGCAAAACTTGGTGGATGCAACTTGGTATTCGCAACAACGATGTTGCCGAACGTGCCATTAATGCTGGAATGCAAGTGGTTCAAGATCGTTGCATCAAAGTTGATTATGCAAATTTAGTTCCGTCAGGGCTTTGAAAATAAAAGTGCCAGGTGGCTACAAGCACCTGGCACTCTCATTTTGTTTTATCCGACTAAAACATCCACATCAGTAATCTGACCCAGATTTGCCGTTACTTCCTGACGCGCTGATCCGCCGGGAACAAGTGTGACTATGTTCCATGAACCTGCTGCAGCGAAGAATCTGAACTCACCTTTTTGCGAAACAGGTACTTCGGCAACAAATTCATTATTTCGATCAAGTAAGCGAACATAACCAACTGAAACCGGGGCACCGCTTTTTTGAACGACGCCTTGAATCACAGCTTGTTTAGAAATATCCACGTTCTCGATGGATCTGCCACCGACCACTGCTCCGCAGCTAGTCATGCAGTGCCTGGCTCGTCGCCAACAGCAACTGGAACACCAACTAATGAACCATATTCGGTCCATGAGCCGTCATAGTTGCGCACATTCTTAACACCGATCAGTTCTTTTAGGACGAACCAACTAAATGCTGAACGTTCTCCGATGCGGCAGTAAGCAATTGTGTCTTTTGCAAAATCAACACCGGCAGCTGAATACAGCGCCTTTAATTCGTCTTCTGACTTGAATGTGCCATCATCATTTGCTGCTTTTGACCACGGAATATTTGCAGCCGTTGGAATGTGGCCACCTATTTGACCACCTTCTTGAGGCAAATGTGCTGGTGCAAGAAGTCGACCTGCATATTCATCAGGAGAGCGAACATCGACTAAGTTCTGAACGCCAATAGCTTTTAGAACATCATCGCGGAATGCACGAAGTGACCGGTCTTGATTCTTTGCAACATAGCTTGTTGCTGGTCGGGTAACTTCGCCTGAAACTAACTCAAGGCCATCTAGTTCCCATTTCTTGCGACCGCCATCTAGTAGGCGAACATCGCCATGGCCGTAAAGCTTGAAGTACCAGTATGCGTACGCAGCAAACCAGTTGTTGTTTCCGCCATAAAGCACAACTGTGTCATCATTCGTTACACCTTTTGCGCTTAATAACTTTTCAAATCCTTCTTTGTTAATGAAGTCTCGGCGAACTGGATCCTGTAATTCGTTCTTCCAGTCCAAGCGAATCGCATTTCGGATATGGCTTGTTTCATAGATCGCAGTATCTTCATCAACTTCGATGAAGACCACTTTTGGATCATCTAGATGCGCCAGTGCCCACTGTGCGTCAACTAATACGTCTTTACGACTCATTTTATATTTCCTTTTATTTCTAGGGATATAGATAAATTTTTTGCTTAACGTGAAGCAATGCGTTTGCCAAGCAGATACATTTCGCAACCTAGGCAAATATTGAACGCAGCGTTTAAAAATGCTGCGCCAAGTGCAAATCCAACTGCAACAAGTGCAACAGTTGCACTGTCAGTAAGAGTTCCAACTAAACCCACTGCAGCAAATAAAAATCCAACTAGTTGCGCAAAGCGCAGTGGAGCTGAATCTTCTAATTCACTCGGTGCAGCCAACCTCGGACGAACGAATTTGCGATAGATCCAGCCATACGGATGGAATTGCAATCCGGCAAATGCGCCAAGACCAAACACAACAGTCTGCAAAATTAATAGCGCTGTTGCCAATGTTGATGGTGCAGTTAGCAAAATCACTGCAAGAACTGTGCTGGTGATAACAGCGCCAAATCTTGGTCCTCGTGGATCTACTTTTATGTTCATTTTGTCCCTTTACTAGTTAATTAATTTGATTGCAGTTCTTTTAATCAGAACTAAGGCTTAATTAATTGGAACAACACATGTATGTGGAGGCGCAACGACCAAAGTCGACTACACGTCGCTTGGTTAAGAAAGTTCCGCTCAACATGGGCTTTAACTTACTTGCCTATAAAGCACCTGACTAGCCATAAATAATTAGTTGCAAAGATCTTGCATTAATCTGGCCAATTTCAATTTATTTAAGTATTCACATACGGTTATAAGAACTTATTAATGGGAGAAGCAGCCTAATGAATGGTCAAGCGGTACTAATCGCCAGCCTAATCGTGGCTTCGCTGTTTGGAATTTACCGGGCAAAAACTGACGGACATGTGAAAGAAAAATCAGAAAATCACATCTGGTCAACACACAATTGCCATATTGATCTAGGTCAAAAAGCCACCTTGCTGCAATTCTCATCTTCGTTTTGCCAACCTTGCCGAGCAACCAAAGTATTGCTTGCTGACATCGCATCGGGTATTCCTGGAGTTAGCCATGTTGAAATCAATGCTGAAGAACATTTACCCCTTGTTCGTGAACTTGGAATTAGCCGAACTCCAACCACGCTGATTTTGGATAATCGCGGAACGATCCGCGGCAAAGCTAGCGGGCTACCAAAACGTAATGAAGTTTTGGAATCTCTGGCCCATTTGCTCTAGTTGTTCACGGTATTTATCTACGATAAATACTCGGCTTAGCGCT
>JBEGOT010000039.1:0-5304 GCA_041181865.1 Actinomycetota bacterium
TGCTGGTAGCTGCCCAAGATGATTTTCCGCGAACCCGACTTACTCATTCACTTGAAGTGGCACAGATCGGTCGTGAACTGGGTTTCGTTCTTGGTTGCGATCCAGATCTTGTTGACACCGCTTGTTTAGCGCATGACCTTGGTCATCCACCTTTTGGACACAATGGCGAAACTGCATTAAATGAACTTGCAAGTGACATTGGCGGTTTTGAAGGCAATGCGCAATCATTTCGATTACTAACCAGACTTGAACCAAAAGCAATTGGACCAGAAAGTGGACCAAGACCAGGTGACTCAATCGGACTTAACTTAACAAGGGCATCTCTTGATGCAGCTTCAAAATATCCATGGACAAAGAAACCGGGTAATGCAAAATATGGCGTCTATGAGGATGACGCTGATGTTTTTGCTTGGGTAAGAAGTGGTCGAAGTGACGACCGAACAAGTTTTGAAGCCCAAGTTATGGATTGGTCAGATGATGTGGCCTATTGCGTACACGACGTAGAAGATGCAATCCATGAAGGGCATGTTGATGTGCGAATTCTTGATTCAGATTCAGGGCGTTCTGAGATTGTGGCAATAGCCAGACAGTGGTACGGACAAGAATTTGATGCCAATGCATTAGATGAGGCGCTTCATAGACTAAACAGTTTGGTTTCGTGGCCAAGTAGCTACGACGGAACTTTAAGGTCACAAGCAGGACTGAAAAACTTAACCAGTCACTTAATCGGCCGTTTTTGTATTGCGGTTCAAGAAGCCACACAAGAAAAATATGGCACAGCGCCATTAACTAGATATGCAGCTAATCTTGAAGTGCCAATTGAAAGTCGATATGAAGTTACCGCGCTCAAAGCGTTGTCAGCCCGATTTGTGATGAGTCGCGAAGGTGTAGATGTTCAGTACTCAATACAACGTGAACTTATTGCAGATCTGCACAAAGTCTTAAGTAGTAACCCTCAGGCTCACCTAGATTCCATTTACCTAGATCTGTGGAATAACGCAAAATCAGACTCTGCAAAAAAGCGCGTAGTTATTGATCAATTGGCTTCATTAACAGACGTTAGCCTCGCCCAGTGGCACACTAATCTTTGCAATTAGGCTTACGTTGTGGCTGGGCGCATTAAAGAAGAGGACGTAAATACTGTCCGTGAGCGCGCCCGCATTGATGAAATAGTTCGCGAAACTGTCACTCTTAAAGCCGCAGGTGGTGGATCTTTTAAGGGTCTTTGCCCATTCCATGATGAGCGAACCCCCTCATTCCATGTGACGCCCAGCAAGAATTTGTATCACTGCTTTTCTTGTGGCGAGGGCGGCGACGTCATAACTTTTGTGCGCAAGATTGACGCTTTAAGTTTTACTGAAGCGGTTGAAAAAATTGCAGCCAAGTACTCAATTGCTTTGCGATATGAGGATGGTCCAAGTTCTAGTGGTTCGAATCAGGGTCAGCGTTCAAGGCTAATCGAAGCCCATAATTTGGCAACTAAGTTTTATCAAGAGCAGCTTCGATCACCAGATGCCGCCCACGCTCGCAAATTCCTAACTGAGCGAGGTTTTGATGAAGATGCGTGGAATCAATTTGGTGTTGGCTATTCACCATCGGGATGGGATGGCCTTCGCACGCACCTAAAGAGTAAAGGCTTTAGTGAAGAAGAGCTTTTGTCTGGGGGACTTTTAGTCCAAGGCCAAAAAGGAGGCTATGACCGTTTCCGTGATCGCCTGATGTGGCCGATTAGAGATTCAGGCGGAGACACCATTGGGTTTGGTGCACGAAAGCTTTCCGAATCCGATCAGGGTCCCAAATATTTAAATACCCCGGAAACTCCGATCTATCGCAAGTCTCAAGTTCTATATGGCATTGACCTCGCCCGTAGAGACATGGCTAAGCAGCAGACTGCCGTTGTGGTTGAGGGCTACACAGACGTGATGGCCTGTAATTTATCTGGGATAACTACAGCTGTGGCAACTTGTGGAACGGCATTTGGAAGCGAACACGTGAAAGTGCTTCGCCGCATATTGATGGATGATGAATCAAAGCCAGCATCAGTTATTTACACATTTGACGGCGATGAGGCTGGCAAGAAAGCCGCCATCAAAGCTTTTAACGAGGATCAAAAGTTTGCTGCTTCAACTTTTGTTGCTGTTGAGCCACATGGCTTAGATCCATGTGACCTTAGACTTCAAGGTGGGGCAGAGGCCGTAAAGAATTTGATTGCAGCCAAAGTTCCGTTGTTTGAATTTGTAATTAAGACAACCCTTGCTGATTTTGATTTAAAAACAGCAGAAGGTCGCGTTGCTGCAATGCGCGCGGTGGCTCCAGTTATCTCAAGCATTAAAGATCCAGCATTGCGTCCTGAATACACCAGAACAGTTGCTGGCTGGCTTGGTATCGATGAAGCAACGATGCGTAAAGAAACTGCGCCTAAGACAAAAGCGACTGCTGCGCCAGTAAGAACTGGATCGCCAGATAATCAAACAGCAACAATCGAACGCGAAGCACTAAAGAGCGTTCTGCAGTGGCCATCGCTAGTTGGTCGTTGGTATGAATCTTTAGAAGAATCGGTATTCACCGTTCCAGCAGCCGTTGAAGTATTTAAAGCGTGCCAAGCAGCAGGTGACCCACTTTCATTTTCGGATTCCCAAGCCTGGGTTAATGCTGTTTTAACCGCAGCATCAACAGATGAAATAAAGTCCCAGATTCGCGCCTTAGCCATCGAGCCAATGCCGAATGACAATCCAACCGAAAAGTATGTTCAGGCAGTGCTAGCAAGGGTTTTGGAAATGTCAGCTGGTCGCAACATCGAACTACTTAAATCCAGACTTGCGCTTTCAGAAGTTGACGCTGCAGCAGAGAACCAAGATTTAATACTTGCTGAATTATTTGAATTGGAATCCTATCGACGCACTATGCGTGAGTTTGCAATCGGAGACATAGATGCAGATTTTTAAGAAGAAAAATTCAGCTGAAATTAGTGAGCATCTTTTGCCTGGTGAGCGAATTTTGGCATTGGCTACTCATACGGGTGGAAAAATTATCGCCACGAACTTTGCACTTCTTAGCTTTGATCATCATGAGAACTTAAGACTTCCTTGGGATCTAGCCTTGAGTGCTAAGTGGGATGAACCCGTCTTAGTTGTTATTAGCCAAAATGAGATTAATGGGCCAGCCATTAATAGAGGCTGGAAATTAGTTGAGCCTGGATTGATTCCAGATACCGTGCGCGAACGAATTACTTCTGTGCAAGTTTTTGACCAGGTGCGAGATATTCCGCAGGTGGGCAAAGTTAGATTCTTGGCTCGAAGAAGTGGCCAAGAAATTTCTTGGGCAACTTTGGTCGATTTTGAAATCTCACCAAGTTCACAAACTCACATTCAAAATGAATTGACCCAGTTACGCCAAACTCTGGGCATTTAGCCAGTTTGGGGCAAACTAAGGCCTTTGTTAGTATTGGTGAGCCAATCCCCTGTAGCTCAATTGGCAGAGCACTCGACTGTTAATCGAGTGGTTGTTGGTTCGAGTCCAACCGGGGGAGCATTCGTGGCTAATCCTCAAACTATTCAATTTCACAAGCATGATGAGAGCTAGATATGTCTTGGTTTAAGCCCACTAGTTTGCTAGATCGGCTATTTGAAACAAGTTTGCTGCTTAAGGGTCTATCAGGATTAGCTGAACTAATTGCCGGATTTCTCCTATTCGGCCTTGAACCTAAAAGCGTTGAAAAATTCATTTCATTAGTCACCCAGCGTGAACTTTTGCAAGATCCAAATGATCAAGTCGCCAATTGGTTATCAAATTTCACTGAACACTTATCCCAAAGTTCACACGTTTTTCTCATTACCTACTTATGGGTGCATGCCGCAATTAAATTAACAGCAGTCATAGGAATTCTTCGAAATCAAACCTGGTCATATCCATTCTCGCTAATAACACTAGGTGCGCTAATGATCTATCAGGTCTATTCAATTTTGTTTGTTAAGGCCTCGACCGGAATGATTCTGCTAACCGCTTTTGACCTTTTTGTGTTGTGGATGATTTGGCAAGAATTCTTAAAAGTGCGCCTAAATCAAAATCCTAATATCCCCAATTAGGCTGTTTAAGTCATGATCAAGCGCTTAGTTGCAATTTTCATTGTGTCCAGTTTTGGGTTGGGGTTCACGCCAGCAACTGCAACACCGGTTATGCCAAATGCGATTGAGACTAAATACCGATCCTGTAGTTATCCAAAGGGTCCAAAAGTAGTTAGGCCACCCAATGCAGCAACCTGGGCGGCTCAAGGATTTAGCGATGTGGTCAAAGGCATCGACGTTTCCAAATGGAATCACCCAGATGAAAAGCCAATAGATTTTGCCCAACTCAAATCTGAATACGGCATCACTTTTGTAATGATCAAGTCTTCTGATGGTGGCACAAACGCAAATGCACTCGCGAAAAAATGGTTTGCCGTCGACCGCAAAGCGGCTAAAGAACAAGGATTAATTGTTGGTGGGTATCACTACGCACTTCCAGGTAATCTGGCAAAAGATCGAATGAAAGATGCAAAGTTGCAGGCAGCACGCGCTGTGCGCCAAGTCGATGGCGCAAAAGTGGGTGACCTGCCACTGACTCTGGACATGGAAGAACTCCCATGTGGTTGGACAACAGTTCAACTAGCTCAGTGGACTGATGCATTCCTTAAGGAAGCAAAGCGGCTTACTGGTCGAACACCAATTATTTATATGAACGGCACATTTATAAAACGATTAGTTGAAGCAAATGTTGCTGACTTCACGCAGTATCCACTTTGGTTAGCAAAGTGGGGTCCAAAGTTAGGTGCCGATCCTGGTCCATTTACAGTCTGGAAAGGCACTTGGACTATTTGGCAATTCACTGCAGATGGCAAAGTAAACGGTGTTCAATCTAAATACACAGACTTAAATGTATTTAATGGAACCCAAAGTGATTTCCAGGCTTTTATTAATCGTTAAGCAAATGCTGCATCAAGAGCGACTTCAACCATTGCCTTAAAGCCAGTTTCACGTTCTTCTGAACTTGTTAATTCGTGAGTGCGAATCAAGTCACTAACGGTACAGATTGTCAGTGCACGACGACGGTACTTAGCCGCAATTGTGTAAAGCCCTGAGCTTTCCATTTCAACTGCGTATACGCCAAGAGATTCAAGAACATCAAGAGCATTACTGTCGTCATAGAACTGATCCATAGTTGCAATGCCACCAACATGGTGAGGCAGATTGCGGCTACGAGCAGCCTTAACCGCTGCTTCAAGTAGGTCATAGTTTGCAGTTGGCGCAAAATCTAATCCACCAGTTG
>JBEGOT010000040.1:0-7026 GCA_041181865.1 Actinomycetota bacterium
CAATTGCTTCATCAAAATCAGCGCGGCCAGTAACAGTATTAATAGCAAGGATGATTCTTGGTAAATCATGATCGATTGCATCAGCCCAAGAAGTGATAATTGTTGGACTAACGCCTAAGTTGCCATCCAATAATCCAATAATTGCATCGCAAGAGGAAAGTGCGCCTAATTCAATTTCCCGTTCGCCTAAATCAAGAATTGCACAGTTACTAGGAATTAGATTTTCAAGATGCTTGGAAACCTCGGGATTGCCACCTAAAAGACCAATGACAATTGGCACTCTTTCAGCCAAATTGGGGATAGTCGGTAACATCATTATTGATAAATCGTATTACTAATTAGTCGAACAAAAATTAAGTCAAGGATTGAGGCGACAGGTGCTAGATAACACCAAGATGCGTGCACTTAGCGCCAAATCAATTGACCCAATTGCAGCAGCCTTGATTAAAGCACACATCACTGCAGATCAAGTCACAATTTTTGGTGCGGCACTATCAACTTTTGTAAGCGCAAAGTTTCTTGCTCAAGGTGATTTTTTAATCGGCGGTATTTTGCTTAGCCTGATCGGGCTAAGTGACTTACTTGATGGCACTATGGCCAGACTTTCTGGCACTGCTGGATCTTGGGGAGCTTTCCTTGATTCAACACTTGATCGAATTGTTGATGGCGCTATCTATGGTTCTCTAATATTTTTCTACGCAAAGAATTTCGATGTAAATAGCAATTTGGTAATTGCATTAGTAATCGGATTACTTGGAGCTTTTGTAACTTCATACACCAGAGCGCGCTGGGAATCCTTGGGTGTTGTTGGCAAAGTCGGCTTGGCTGAAAGATCAGAACGCTCAATTGCAATGTTCACTGGCTTAATTCTTGCTGGCCTTGGATTAGATGTGATGAAAGTTGTTATCTATGGTCTGGCTGTTGCTAGTGCGATCACTGTGATGCAGCGAGTAATGTTTGTGCGCAAGCAACTGAAAAAATGAAAATTACAACTCGATTAGTTGATTTTGGTTTCTGGGCAGGTTGGAATGTCCTTTGGCTACTTCCAAGTTCAATTACTACAAAATTATTTGATGCTGCTGGCATTTATGCATGGCGCAAACACGGCAAAGGAATAAGGCAACTAGAGCTGAACTTAAGTCGCGTAACTGGCTTAGATCCAAGCAGTGACGAAATCAGACAGCTAAGTAAAAAAACCATGCGTTCATACATGCGTTACTACTGCGAGACATTCGCTTTGGCTAGATGGTCACCAGCACAGATTAATAATCGTGTTCGCTTAGTAAACGCCCAGCCAGTCCTTAATGCAGCAAAATCCGGTGGCTTAATTTTGACTTTGCCACATTCAGGGAACTGGGATCTTGCTGGAGCTTGGGCAGCACAAAATCTTGGCTCACTTTGCACCGTGGCAGAACGATTAAGACCAGAAGGTGTATTCCAAAAGTTTTTGAAAATGCGAAACAAAGTCGGCATCACGTTGATGCCACTTACCGGCGAAGGTGGTACTTATGAGTTTCTTCGCCAAAGTGTTTTGGATGGAAAAGTTGTTGCACTACTTGGCGACCGCGATGTTGCTGGCAATGGAATGAGTAATGAATTCTTTGGACATCGCGCAACACTTCCGATTGGTGCTGCGGTTCTTGCCATAGACACCAAAAAGCCCTTGTTTACCTGTGCAACTTGGTTTGATGGAAATCAACTTGTAATTGAATTTGATAGTGCAATTGAGTTTGAATTCGAAGAAGTTTCTGGGCGAGAGAGACTACGCAAAGCACAGGCAATCACTTCCCAAATAGCAAAGCGTTTCGAGAAACACATTTCGGCCCATCCAGAAAATTGGCATCAACTACAACCAATTTGGAATGATTTAACTGTTCAAGCTAACCAGGAACCTGGCTCATGAGAATCGGAATTGTTTGCCCGTATGCCTGGGATATTCCTGGTGGCGTTTCAGCACACGTAAACGATCTTGCCGTTGCGCTGATCAAACTTGGCCATGAAGTCAGTGTTCTTGCACCTGCTGAATCAGATGAAAACTTGCCACCATTTGTAGTTTCAACTGGCCAGCCGCGCGCAGTTAAATACAACGGATCGGTGGCTAGGTTAAGTTTTGGTCCGGTCACTGCGCGAAAAGTCAGTAAGTGGATCGCTGAAGGTCAGTTCGATGTATTACATGTCCACGAACCACTTGCCCCAAGCCTTTCGGTTCTAGCTGTTTGGGCAGCTAAAGGTCCGATTGTTGCAACTTGGCATTCAAGTATGGATCGATCTCGAATGATTTTGAGTTTGGCAAAACTTGCACAAACTGCAATGGAAAAGATTTCAGCACGAATTGCCGTGAGCGAAGCAGCTAGAAAAACTCTGGTCGAGCATGTGGGAGGCGATGCATTAATCATTCCCAATGGCGTTGACACGTCATATTTTGTTGATGGTCATGCACTTCCAGGTTGGCCTGGCGAAGGTAAAGCTTTAGTTTTTCTTGGGCGCGTTGATGAACCGCGTAAAGGTTTAGAAGTATTGCTTAAAGCATTTCCATTAGTTCGTAAGGAATTTCCGAACATACGTTTATTAATTGCCGGGCCAGGGGATGCCGAAGAAATAATCGATGACGTTCCGTTATCAGATCGAATGGCAATCACCCACATCGGTCGGATTGATAATGAAAAAAAACCTGATGTGTTTGCATCGGGGAATATTTATGTGGCGCCAAATACTGGCGGTGAATCGTTTGGAATAGTTTTACTTGAAGCTATGGCATCTGGCACACCTGTTGTGGCAAGTGATCTTCCTGCTTTCCAGCGAGTTCTTGAATATGGCAATTCTGGTGTGAATTTTAGAAATGAAGATTCAGAAGATTTGGCAAAAGTTTTGATCGCGACTCTTAAAGATGAATCAAAGTTAGCTGAACTAAAAGAAGCAGGCTATGGCCGAGCAGCAGTTTTTGACTGGGCAATCGTTGCTAAGAAAGTTTTAGAAGTTTATGAATCAGTTCGCTTGCCGGGAGTGAAAATTGAGCCTGACTTTGCTGGCCAAATGCTTGGCCGTCTAGGCAAACTTAGAATTACTCCAGAACGGAATGATTTAAATGGGTGAAGCATCAGGGTGGTACCTGGGCCTACTTGCTATTGCGGTTTGGTATTTATCGCACCAGGCAGGTCGATTAGATCGATTACATCATCGAATTGAAGTTGCTAGTGCAGCTCTTGATGGTCATTTAACTAGGCGAGCAGGGATTGCTGCTGAATTAGTTTTACTAAACTTGTTAGACCCTGCCTCTGAAGCATATTTAATGCAGTCAGCACATGATGTTCTTGCAGGCGAAGATTTACCTGATCCCCAGCGACTAAGTGATGAATCAGAATTAACTGAAGCATTATGTGACGCACTTGAAGATCC
Organism: Actinomycetota bacterium; assembly: GCA_041181865.1. Taxonomy (GTDB): domain Bacteria; phylum Actinomycetota; class Actinomycetes; order S36-B12; family UBA5976; genus UBA5976. The sequence continues at coordinate 3,397 of JBEGOT010000040.1, forward strand.
ACAGGATGTAATCGAATTTAGGCAAGACCCAGCGGCAAAACAATTGCTTTCTGAGCTCCAAGCCGTTTGCAATCGAGTTTCCCTGGCAAAGCGCTTTCACACTGAGGCTGTACAGGACTGTCTGGCCATCAGGGAGCAGTCACTGGTGAAGTTTTTTCGATTAGCTGGATTTGCCAAGCTGCCAACCGCGCTTGAATTTGACGACCGAATCCCTGTTGGTTTGGCCAAATAGTCGAATTTTTTGACCCTTCATATCTCGACTAGAATTCGAAGTCACGGTTTATAGATTTTTAAACTTATAAAAAGAGGGTCTAATGGCTAGCGAATCAGGCGTAACAGGCACAACTCGCGTTAAGCGCGGTATGGCAGACATGCTTAAAGGCGGCGTCATTATGGACGTTGTTAATGCCGAACAAGCAAAGATCGCCGAAGATGCAGGCGCCGTTGCCGTTATGGCACTTGAACGTGTACCAGCTGACATTCGCGCCCAAGGTGGCGTTGCTCGTATGAGCGATCCAGACATGATTGATGGCATTATCAATGCAGTATCAATCCCAGTTATGGCAAAGGCTCGTATCGGTCACTTTGCTGAAGCGCAGATTATTCAAAGCCTTGGTGTTGACTACATCGATGAATCAGAAGTTTTAACTCCAGCAGATTACGCTCACCACATCGATAAGTGGCAGTTCACTGTTCCTTTCGTTTGTGGTGCAACAAATCTTGGTGAAGCCCTTCGTCGTATCACTGAAGGTGCAGCTATGATCCGATCAAAAGGTGAAGCTGGAACCGGTGATGTCTCAAACGCAGTAACGCACATGCGCACAATCCGTGCAGAGATCAATCGCTTGAAGTCAATGAGCAAAGATGAACTTTATGTTGCAGCCAAAGAACTTCAAGCTCCGTATGACTTAGTTGTTGAAGTTGCCGAAAAGGGCAAACTTCCAGTCGTGCTATTCACTGCAGGTGGGATAGCAACTCCAGCAGATGCTGCAATGATGATGCAACTTGGCGCAGACGGTGTCTTCGTTGGTTCAGGTATTTTCAAATCAGGTAATCCAGAACAGCGCGCTAAGGCGATTGTTCAAGCGACACTTCATTACAACGATCCAGAAAAAGTTGCCCAAGCATCACGTGGCTTAGGTGAAGCAATGGTTGGCATTAACGTTGCTGACATTCCTGTTCCACATCGTTTGGCCGAGCGCGGCTGGTAGTTATGTCGACCCCGAATATTGGGGTGCTCGCAATTCAGGGTGATGTGCGAGAACACGAAAATCATTTAGTGCAGTGTGGGGCTAACGTCACGTTAGTTAAAACACCTGAAGTACTAGCAACTGTTGATGCCTTAGTTATTCCTGGTGGCGAATCAACCACGATGAGCATATTGGCTGTAAAAAACGATTTGATCGAACCACTGCGCGAAGCTCGTAAGCACATTCCGATGTATGGATCATGTGCGGGGTTAATCATGTTGGCAGATCGCATTACAGATGGCAGAGCTGATCAACAAACAATCGGTGGCTTAAACATCACTGCTAAGCGAAATGCATTTGGCCGCCAAGTTGATTCATTTGAAATCGACCTAAAGATTCCAGCAATTGGTGAACCAGATTTCCATGCGGTATTTATCCGCGCACCTTTGGTGGAAGAAGTTGGTAGCGGGGTAGAAGTTCTAGCAACTATCCCATCAACTGGTGAAGTGGTTGCCGTTCGCCAAGGCAATCTACTTGGCACCTCATTTCACCCAGAAATAGTTCCAGACTTTAGAATTCATAAGTACTTCTTAGAGATGGTGAAAAGCGCATGAGTGGCCATTCCAAATGGGCAACGACCAAACATAAAAAAGCGGTAATTGATGCTCGTCGAGGCAAGTTATTTGCCAAGTTAATTAAGAACATTGAAGTTGCTGCCCGTACAGGTGGCGGCGACATGGCTGCTAACCCAACGCTTTATGACGCCGTTCAAAAAGCCAAGAAGTCTTCAGTTCCAAACGACAACATTGATCGCGCGGTTAAACGTGGTTCTGGACTTGAAGCTGGCGCAGCTGATTACCAGACGATTATGTATGAAGGTTATGGACCAAGCGGAGTAGCAATTCTGGTTGAGTGTTTGTCTGATAACCGAAATCGAGCAGCTTCTGAAGTTCGAGTTGCGATGACTCGCAACGGCGGAAACATGGCTGATCCTGGTTCAGTTTCATACCTGTTTAACCGCAAAGGTGTAATCATTGTTGATGGAGCGGGAACATCTGAAGATCAGCTCCTTGATGCCGTACTTGAAGCAGGCGCCCAAGAGGTTAATGACCTTGGCGGAAACTTTGAGGTTATTTGTGAACCAACTGATCTAGTTCAGGTGCGCCAGGCTATCCAGTCCGCCGGGATTGACTATGAGTCAGCGGAAGCTACTTTCTTGCCAGATCTATACATCCCACTTGATGCCGATGGGGCAACCAAGATGTTCAAGCTAATCGAAGCTTTAGAGGATTCTGATGAAGTTCAGAACGTCTATGCCAACTTTGATGTTTCTGATGAAATTATGGCCAAAATCGACGTTTAACTCGCCCTGGGTTTAAATCCAACGCCTTTTCCCGGCTTAATGTTAGGCTTTCGAACAAATGTTCGGAAAGGGCGAATATGCGAGTTCTTGGGGTTGATCCTGGGCTCACACGCTGTGGCATTGGCGTGGTAGATGTTAATAATCGTCGCATTGCCCAGTTTGTTCATGTCGAAGTCTTACGAACAGATTCAGATCTAGATCTTGTTGATCGCCTTGGCGAATTATCAATAATGATGCGCCAAGTTTTTAAAGCCCAAAATCCTGATGCGATTGCAATCGAACGAGTTTTTAGTCAGTTAAATGTGCGAACCGCAATGAACACAGCTCAAGCAAGTGCTGTGGCAATGCTTGCTGCATACGAGTTAGAACTTCCAGTATTTATGTATACGCCAACTGAAGTAAAAGCTGCGGTAACGGGTTCAGGTCGGGCAGATAAAAAGCAGGTAACCAGCATGGTTGCTAAACACCTAAAACTTGAAACGCTGCCAAAGCCAGCAGATGCTGCTGACGCACTTGCACTTGCACTTTGCCATTCATGGCGAGGTGTTGGTCAGCAAAGATTATCGGCAAAACTAGCCAGCATGGGCGTGACTGCATGATCGCAAGTATTAACGGCAAAGTTCTAGAAACCAGAGTTGATGGTTTAATAATTAATCTCGGTGGACTAGGCATGTTTGTGCTTTGTGCTCCAGATTTAATCGCTAAAGCAAGAGTTGGCGAAGAGATTTTCGTGCACACAGCACTGATAGTTCGTGAAGATTCGCTAACGCTATTTGGGTTTGAAACGGTTGCTAGCCGAGAACTATTTGATCTAGTTCAATCAGTATCTGGCTTTGGTCCAAAATTGGCTTTCACAATTTTGGCTGCAATGTCACCTGATGATTTCAAACAAGCGATTGCAAATGAAGATTTAGTAAGACTTAAGCAAACTCCGGGTGTTGGCGCTAAAGGTGCTCAACGATTGATTTTGGAACTTAAAGATCGAATTGGGGTTTTTGCAACTCACGGCTTAAGTACTTCTGGAAGTTGGCAGCAACAAGTTGAACAAGGCTTAGTAGGCCTTGGCTGGAGTCCTAA
>JBEGOT010000041.1:0-3495 GCA_041181865.1 Actinomycetota bacterium
TAATCCAAGAATTAGAACCAGAACGAATAGCAACTAGAGCCCAGGAATTAATCGACACCAGCGCTGAATTTTTAGAGGCATCGTGGAGTAATACAACTGCTGGAAATGCGATTCCAGTTGATTTAGGAAAAGGCTTTCATCATTTCACTTACTTGAAATCTGAAAACCAAGATCGCACCTGGGTTTGCCTTTCAACGCTTATGGGTCCAGATGCACTTATTCCAGAACTAGAAACAGCGCCGCAATATCGTGGGCAATTCGAATCTCTGGTTGAACAGCTTGCAAATTGGTGGGCGCAAGATTTTCAGGTTGTTATTTCAATGGCAGCAGCTGGCACAGCTGAACGTTTAGTTCATACCTTGACTGAGCACGCAGTTGCCGCAAGACAAGTTGATAACGCAGAACCAATCGCCAAGCGCGTTGATGTTGTTCTAGGTCACCAAGAAAATGGGCTAATTTTCAAAGCAGGCAAACTCGTTTTCTTAACCGAGACCGATCTTTTTGGAAATCGCTCAACGACAAAAGCAACAAGGTCGATGCCAAGTAGGCGAAAGACAACTATCGATCCATTGACTTTAAAGTCTGGCGATTTCATAGTTCATGAACATCATGGCGTTGGTAAATACATCGAAATGTCACAGCGCGTGGTTCAAGGGGCAACCCGCGAATACTTAGTAATTGAATATGCATCGAGCAAACGTGGCCAACCCGGTGATCGTCTTTACGTCCCAAGTGATCAACTCGATCTAATTACCCGTTACGTGGGTGGGGAACTGCCAACTTTAAATCGCCTTGGCGGTGGCGATTGGGCAGCAACTAAATCACGCGCTCGAAGAGCGGTGCGACAAATTGCTGGCGAACTAATTCGACTTTATGCAGCGCGCATGGCAAGTAAAGGTCATGCATTCGCTCCTGATTCACCTTGGCAACGTGAACTTGAAGATGCATTTGAATACCTTGAAACCCCAGATCAATTAAGCACGATCAACGAAGTCAAACAAGACATGGAACGAGACATTCCAATGGATCGTTTAGTTTGTGGCGATGTTGGTTATGGCAAAACAGAAATTGCAGTTCGCGCCGCTTTCAAGGCTGTCCAAGATGGCAAACAGGTTGCGGTACTTGTGCCAACGACTTTGCTGGTGCAACAGCATATGGAAACTTTTTCCAGACGCTATGCCCAGTTCCCAATTAAATTAGCTGCGCTATCAAGGTTCCAAACTGATGGCGAAGTCAAGAAAACATTTGAAGCTATTAAAGATGGCACAGTCGATGTAGTCATTGGAACGCACAGGTTATTTAATCCAGAAGTTCGGTTTAAAGATCTTGGCCTTGTGATCGTGGATGAAGAGCAGCGATTTGGCGTGGAACATAAAGAGCATTTAAAAGCTCTTCGCACAAATGTCGACATGTTAACTATGTCAGCAACGCCAATCCCACGAACTTTAGAAATGGCAGTCACAGGTCTTCGCGAAATGTCGACCATTCAGACGCCACCTGAAGAACGACATCCAGTTTTGACTTCAGTTGGACCGTATGACGAAAAATATATCGTCGCTGCAATTCACCGTGAATTAATTCGCGATGGCCAAGTATTTTTTGTGCACAATCGAGTTGAAAGTATTAATCGGGTAGCTAGTCGGTTAGGTGAACTAATCCCTGAGGCCAGAATTGCCGTAGCTCATGGGCAAATGAACGAACATCAACTTGAACAAATAATTGTTGATTTTTGGCAAAGAAAATATGACGTTTTGGTTTCCACCACAATCATTGAAAGTGGATTAGATATTCCAAATGCCAACACATTAATTGTTGATCGGGCAGATACTTTTGGTCTTTCGCAGTTGCATCAATTACGTGGCCGCGTTGGTCGAAGCCGTGAACGTGGTTATGCCTACTTCCTTTATTCACCTGAAAAGCCGCTTACTGAAACAGCGCATGACAGGTTGGCAACTATTGCTGCCCACACCGATTTGGGCTCAGGTATGGCAGTTGCGATGAAAGATCTAGAAATTCGCGGCGCTGGCAATTTACTTGGCGGTGAGCAAAGCGGTCACATCGCAGATGTTGGCTTTGATTTGTATGTGCGCTTGGTGGGCGAGGCAATCGCAGAAGTTAAGAACGGTCCACAAACCGATCTAGATGTTGTGGTTAAAGTCGAACTTCCAGTCGATGCTCATCTTCCACATGATTACGTTCCAAATGAACGCTTGCGCCTAGAGGCCTATCGTCGACTAGCTGACGCGCACACCGATGAACAAATACATGAAGTGGTTGCCGAATTAACTGACCGTTACGGGTCAATGCCAGAACCTGTGGAGCGATTAGTTGATGTTGCCAGACTTCGCATCTTGATGCGCAAGGCAAATGTTGCTGAAGTAATTGGCGCAGGCAAAACGGTACGCCTTTCACCAGTTGAATTACCAGAGTCCAAGAGTTTGCGCTTAGCCCGAATGTATCCAGGGACAATTATCAAAGCTGCTTCGCGAACAATCATCGTTCCACTACCTCAAGAAAAAACAATCGGGGTTAAGTCAGAAAGTCCAAATAGCAAAGAAATACTGGGCTGGGTTAGTGAACTTATTTCAACAGTTATTCTTGACTAGTTAAGTTTTGTGGAGGTTTTGTGAAAGTTCGAATTCTGGCCATCGCTGCATCAGCATTATTGATTGCTAGTTGTGGGGTTACTGATCGAGCTGGCGCCGCTGCAATTGTTGGCGGACACAAGATAAGTTCAGCCGATGTTGCTGCCCAAGTTAAAGAAGTTCGGTTCGACATCGAACACACAAATCCAGAACTACTTCAAACAATTCCAACTGAAGCGCTATTGAGCCAAATGATCATTGATCGTCTAGTTCTTGAAGAAATTCTTAGCTACGCGGCAAAAGATATGAATGTCAACATTTCAGATGCTGAAGTTGCTTCCTACCGCACAGATGTTTTCACTCAATACGGTGAAGATGCGGTTAAAGCACAGCTAGCCACCCAGAATGGTTTAGCTGGTAAATATGTTGATGACTTTATGTATGACATTTTGGTTCAGACAGAAATTATGAACCGCCTAGCCCCTGGCCAATCACAGGAAGTTCAAGCTCCGGCACTTTTTAAATACTTATCTGAAATTGTTGCTAAGCACAGCGTTGAAGTCTCACCACGTTACGGTTCATGGGATCCGCAAACAATGCGCACAGTTCTTGGAGACACATTTCTTTCAACAACGACTGCTGCAGTAACAAACTAGTTTTATGACAAGTCCAGTTGAACGCTTAGTTCAAGTTATGGATCAGCTGCGCTCACCAGGTGGCTGCCCATGGGATGCTGAGCAAACTCATGAGAGTTTGGCTAAGTATTTACTGGAAGAAACATACGAAGCACTTGAAGCAATGGATTCAGGTGATCTAGTTTCACTACGCGAAGAACTTGGCGATTTGCTTTTGCAAGTTGTATTTCACGCTCGTATTGCCCAAGAAGCTGATCCAAGTTTCAATCTCGATG
>JBEGOT010000042.1:0-5220 GCA_041181865.1 Actinomycetota bacterium
CAGGTCCTGATTGGGCTGAACCAATATCTGGAACAGAAATTTCAAGTGCGGCAACGCGTGGGCCTTCATCATCGCGTTTATCGATACGCACCTTGGCTAGCACGATTGCATCTTCGGTAAGCATGTGGCCAACACTGGTGAACATTTTTGGCCAAACTAATATTTCGGCAACACCCTCAAGATCTTCAAGTGCGACAATGGCCCAACGTTCACCACTTCGTTTTGTGGTTTTCATTTGAACTTCGGTAATCAAGCCACCCAAAGTAACAATAGATCCATCGTTTGCTTCTTTTACGCCAGAGATAGGCATTGTGGTGTTAACTGCCAAAATGTGTTCTAAGCCAAATAGCGGATGATCACTTACATAAAGACCAAGCATTTCGCGCTCTTGGGCAAGCAAGAATTTCTTATCCCACTCATCGGTCCCAATATTTAATTCAACGCCACCAACAACTGGAGCCGAATCACTTCCACCGCTACCGAATAAATCGAATTGTCCGATTGCTTCTTGTTTCTTGGTGTCAAGAATTGCTTCAATCGCTTCTAAATGAATTGCAGTTAAGCCTTTTCTACTATGACCAAGAGAATCAAAGGCGCCAGCTTTAATCAGCGATTCCACAACGCGCTTATTGCAAACCTGTACGTCTACTTTGGCTAAGAAGTCAGTAAAAGAGGTGTACTTACCTTTTTCTTGGCGACTAGCTTTAAGTGATTCAACGACATTCACCCCAACATTTCTGATGGCAGAAAGTCCAAAGCGGATATCAGTTCCAATTGCAGTGAAATCAACATCTGATTCATTTACATCAGGTGGCAAAACTTTTATACCCATTCGGCGACATTCGTTTAGGTAGACCGCGGACTTATCCTTATCGTCTTTAACACTGGTTAAAAGTGCTGCCATGTATTCAGCTGGGAAATTAGCCTTCAGATAAGCAGTCCAGTAAGAAACCAAACCATAACCAGCACTGTGTGCCTTATTAAATGCATAGTCAGAGAACGGAACTAATTTGTCCCACAAAGTGCTAATTGCATCATCAGAAAATCCTTTTGCTTTCATGCCAGCAGCGAATGGTTTATATTCCTTTTCCAGAATCTCTGCTTTTTTCTTACCCATCGCGCGGCGAAGAAGATCTGCTTGGCCAAGTGTGTAGCCAGCTAACTGTCGAGCAATGTCCATAACCTGTTCTTGATAAACGATTAGGCCGTAGGTGTCACCAAGAATTGGTTCAAGTGCTTGGGCAAGTTCAATGTGAATTGGCACCTGAACTTTGCGTTTATTTTTGTAATCGGCGTAATCGTTGTGTGCATTAGCGCCCATTGGACCTGGACGGTACAGGGCGATCACAGCGGAGATGTCTTCGAAGCTATCTGGAACCATTGAGCGAAGAAGAGAGCGAAGTGGTCCACTATCAAGCTGGAACACACCTAATGTGTCACCACGGCTGAGTAGTTCGTAAGTTTTCTTGTCATCTAAGCCAACTTCTTCAAGCACAACCGTTTCGCCACGATTTGCTTTGATGTTATCCAGAGCATCATCAAGAACCGTTAGGTTACGTAGCCCCAAGAAGTCCATCTTTAATAGGCCAAGTGATTCACACGCACCCATATCAAATTGCGTGATTACGGCTCCATCTTGTTCACGTCGCCAAACTGGAATTACATCCATGAGTGGTTCGCGACAAAGAATCACACCTGCAGCATGCACACCTGGCTGGCGTTTAAGTCCTTCGATACCTCGCGCGGTGTCAACAATTGATCTGATGTCTGGATCATCTTCATAAAGTTCGCGCACTTCCCCAGCCTCGCCATAGCGAGGGTGTTCTGGATCAAATACGCCTGAAAGCGGAATATCTTTACCCATAATCGCTGGTGGCATTGCTTTAGTAACTTTGTCACCAAGAGCGTAAGGGAAACCTAATGCGCGAGTGGCATCTTTAACTGCAGCTTTAGCCTTAATGGTGCCGTAAGTAACAATCTGCGCTACGCGTTCTTCGCCGTATTTTGCCGTTGCGTAGCGAATCATTTCTGAGCGTCTACGTTCATCAAAGTCGATATCGATATCTGGCATCGAAATACGTTCAGGATTTAAGAAGCGCTCAAAAAGTAAACCGTGTTTGATTGGATCAAGTTCAGTAATACCTAACGCCCAAGCAATTACTGCGCCAGCTGCCGATCCACGGCCTGGACCGACACGAATTCCAACTTCGCGTGCGTGGCGACATAAGTCAGCTACCACTAAGAAGTAGCCAGGAAATCCCATTTGTTCAACAACTTGAAGTTCATACTTGGCTTGTTCAACATGCGTCGCTGGCACATTGCCTTTGCCAAATCGCCATTCAAGCCCAGCCATAACTTCTTTAACTAGCCAAGTGTTTTCAGTCTCACCTGCAGGAACCGGGAAACTCGGTAATAAGTTCTGTCCTTCAGTGAAACTTACGTTGCAGCGCTCGGCAATAAGTAATGTGTTATCGCAAGCATCTGGGAAATCACTCCATAGTTCGCGCATCTCTTGAGATGACTTCAAGTAGAAATCTTGTGCATCGAATTTAAAGCGCTTTGGATCATCCATGGTTGTGCGCGTCCCAATACACAAAAGCACTTCATGCATCAGCGCATCTTCTGGATACACATAATGCAGGTCATTTGTGGCAACAAGTGGCAGATTTAGTTCTTTTGCGATCTTTAGCAAACCATCACGAGTTTGCCGTTCAATTCCAAGGCCGTGATCCATAAGTTCAACGAAGTAATTGCCGTCACCCAAAATGTCACGCATAGTTGCAGCGGTTTTAAGGGCTTGTTTGTAATTGCCCGCTTGTAGCCAGCGATTAACTTCACCTGATGGACAACCGGTTGTTCCGATCAATCCTTTGCCATATTGCGAAAGTAGATCTTCATCAAAGCGTGGCTGGTAGTAATAACCTTCAAGGCTGGCAAGAGATGAGAGTTTAAATAAGTTATGTAGACCTTGATTGTTCTCAGCCCAGATAGTCATGTGGGTGTAGTTGTAACGACCTCGTCCAGCACTATCAATTGAAGTGTCATCAAGTGTTGCTGAACCAAAATCAAATGGCGCACGCTCCTTGCGACCCTGCGGTGCGTAATAACCCTCTAAGCCGATGATCGGTTTAACACCGGTTGCAGTTCCTTTTTTCCAAAAGTCATAAGCGCCATAAAGATTGCCATGATCACTCATTGCAACAGCAGGCTGGCCAAGTTCAGCTGCTTTACTAAATAGATTGTCTAATCTGGCTGCGCCATCGAGCATTGAGTACTCGGTATGCACATGTAAATGCACAAACGAGTCGTTACTCACTAGCGGGCCTCTTGCTTCCAGGGATAAATACTTTAAGGATTATTAATTTTTTCTAGGTTTAGCAGCGTTAGTGGGAAGCCTTCGGAGCTGACTAAGTGAAATCTTACAAGTCGGCCGCAAGCGAGAGGGCGCGTGCTAGTTCTGGCGCGTATTCGCAAGTGAACTGGACTTCTTCCCCAGTCCCAGGGTGAGTGAACCCAAGTTTCACGGCGTGCAGCCACTGGCGATCTAGTTTTAACTTGGCCGCAAGGCTTGGATCGGCACCATAAGTAAGGTCGCCACAACATGGGTGACGAAGTGCTGACATGTGAACCCGAATCTGGTGGGTGCGACCTGTTTCCAGGTGCACTTCAAGTAGTGAGGCGTAAGCAAAAGCTTCCAGAGTGTCATAGTGCGTAATACTTGGCCGACCACTAGACATCACTGCAAAACGATAGGAACTATTCGGGTGGCGATCAATAGGTGCATCGATTGTGCCACTTGATGGATCTAATCGTCCTTGAATAAGTGTGTGATAAAGCTTGGTCACAGTTCTATTTCTAAATTGATCTTTCAAGCTCACATAAGCGCGCTCTGATTTAGCAACAACCATTAATCCACTGGTGCCAACATCAAGGCGGTGCACGATTCCTTTACGTTCATCAGGTCCATAGGCAGTCAACACATGTCCCATGGCAACTAGTGAGCCAATAACTGTTGGTCCACTCCAGCCAGCACTTGGATGCGCAGCAACACCTGCTGGTTTATCGATAACAACTAAATCGTCGTCGCTATAAACAACTGGCAAGTCAACTGTTGGTTCTTCATCGTGCAGATCAGGATCAGGTAGTTCTACATCAATAACTTCACCAAAATTAAGGCGGGTGCTTTTCTGGCCACGTTTTTTATTTATGGTTACCCGGTCTTCATCAATTAACTGCGCGCAAACTGCCCGTGACATGCCAGTGAGTCTGGCTAATGCAACATCAAGGCGTTCACCATTTAGTTCTTCAGTAACTGGCCAAGTGCGGATCATTTAGCTGACTCACTTGATTCATCGGTGTAATCAATTCCGCGAAATGAAAGTACTGCCGCCGTAATCGCACAAAGTGTCACAGCGCTATCTGCCAAATTGAAATACGGGAAATTTGGAAAAACGATGAAATCAACCACATGTCCGTGGAAAATTCCAGGTGAACGCACTAAGCGATCGATTAGATTGCCAACTGCTCCGCCTAGAAAACCGCCAGCACAAATGGCCCATATGGGATGGGTAATTATTTTGGCTTTCCAAATAATTATTGAGGCAACAGCTATTGAAAAAATGGTGAATATAAATGTGACGTCAGTGCCGATGGAAAAGGCTGCACCTGGATTTCGGGTGAAAGAAAGTTGCAAGTATCGACCGATTAATTTAACCGGTGCTTTGTCTTCAAGAAAGGCAACAGCGGCAATTTTTGATAATTGATCAAGCAGGACTACTGCAATGGCAATCTTAAAAATTAACCGGCGATACACAATATAAGTATTGTCGAAGATCCGAGTAATTAACTACGGTCTTCGCGTTCGCGACAGGCCATACATAAAGTTGCGCGTGGATTTGCATCCATTAGACGCATCTTGCCGATGTGCTTGCCACAGTTTTCGCAATATCCGTAAGTACCAGCAGCAATGCGTTCTAGTGCATGGTTTGACTGATCTAACAAAATCTTCTTGTTAGTCAGAATCGAAATTTCATGTTCGCGCTCAAAAGTCTTAGCACCAGCATCTGCTTGATCATCTCCAGCACCTTCGCCACTTTCAGCGATTAGGTTATGGAAGCGTTGTTCTTCTTGTTCAATTTCTGCAGTTAGCTCGTTAACTTCTTTCATTAAGCGCTTGCGGATCAAACTAAGTTCTGACTTAAGCCACTTTGATTCATCATC
>JBEGOT010000043.1:0-4789 GCA_041181865.1 Actinomycetota bacterium
CGGTCACCAATGATCAACTGACGTTGCCCACGACCAATAGCAGTCATCGCATCAATAGCTTTAACACCTGTTTGCATTGGTTCTTTAACTGGCTGACGTTGCACAACAGTTGGTGCCTGGAGTTCAAGTGCGCGACGACCTTCAGCCTGAATTGGGCCAAGACCATCAATTGGGTTACCTAGTGGATCTACAACGCGACCTAAAAAACCATCGCCAACTGGAACCGAAAGAATTTCACCAGTGCGCTTTACTTTTTGACCTTCAGCGATGTTTGAGCCATCACCTAGTAAAACAGCACCGATTTCGCGAACATCTAAGTTCAGCGCAAGACCTAGTAGGCCACCTTCGAACTCAAGAAGTTCGTTGGTCATTGCTGAATGAAGACCTTCGACACGTGCGATACCGTCACCGGTCTCAACTACCTGTCCAACTTCTTCACGGGATGTGCCAGGAGCAAATGACTCGACATTGCGAGAAATTGCATCGCGGATCTCTTCTGGGCGGATTGAGAGTTCCGTCATGATGTCCTGCTTTCTACTTTCGTTTTTTTGGAGTTTGGTTACGCCAGTAGTGATCTACGGGCTTGTTCTAGGCGAGTAGCAAAAGTTCCATCGATAATTTCTTGACCGATTCGAACTGAGATACCACCAATTACATTTGGTTCAACTGCAACATTGATTCGCACTGCCTTGCCAGTTAGTTTGGCCAGTGCTTTTTCTAGTCGCTCTTTTTGCGATTTTTCTAACTCAATTGCGCTACGAACTTCGGCAACAATGCTGTTTTGCTGAGCTGCAGCCAAAGTAACGAGCAAATCAATTACCGCATCAACGCGTCGACCGCGAAGATTTGCAGCAAAGTACTTAATTACTGAAAGTGTTGAAGCGTCAACCTTCTTTGCCAACAACTTGTCAACCAAGCCAGCTTTACTTGCTGGTGAACTTGCTGGGTCAGTTAAGGCCATTTGAAGTTCTGCTGAACCATCTACTAGGCGTCCGAAATTAAAAATTTCATCAGCAACTAGATCAAGTTTCTTTGATTTATCGGAAGCAACAAATAGTGCTTGCGCACCTAGAGTTTCAATTGCTTCAACCAGATCACCATCTGATGACCATCTGGCTGAGGCAATATCGCTTAGGGTTTCAACTGCGTCTTTGCTTACTTTCTTGCCAAAGATGTCATTAATTAGACCTTGGCGAGTAGCTACTGGCAGACCAGAGTCAGCAAGTTTTTGACGTAGGGCTTTTTCGGTAGCAACAACAGATGCAATCCCAAATAGCTCAGCGGCCAAGGTGGACAGATCACCTTTACGAGAGAACAAGTTCTCCGAAACCTTTGCCAAACTATTGCGGGATGCACCAATCATTACTTAGCTGCCTGCGCTTCCAATTCAGAGATAAATCGGTCAACGGTTTGACGTGCACGTTTGTCATCAGATAAAGATTCGCCGACAACTTTTCCAGCAAGTTCTAGAGCTAGATCACTAACATCACGGCGAAGTGAAGTTAGTACCTGAGCACGTTCTGCTTCAAGTTGAGCTTGAGCTCGGTCAGTAACGACTGCTGCTGCTGCTGCTGCTTCGCTTCTGGCTGCATCAATAATTGCGTTCTTTTCTGCATTAGCTTGCGCCCTGATGCCAGCGGCTTCAGTGCGAGCCTCAGCAAGCTGATTTCGATATTGGTCAAGCAGAGCATTTGCTTCTGCTTGAGAATCGTTGGCACGCTTCAGGCCGCCTTCAATTGCATCAGCACGTTCTGTCAGCGTCTTGTTAATCGCAGGGAATGCGAATTTAGCAAGCGCAAAAAACACAAGGCCAAAGGCAACTGTGCCGATGATTAGTTCATCAAGCGGGACTCGCAGAATATTCTGCTGTTCCGCTTCTGCGGCTAGAAAATGAATCACGGGCTAATCCTTTTTAAGTGATTACTTACCGAATACGAATGGAACAACGAAGCCGATTAGCGCAAGTGCTTCAGCAAGCGCGAAACCAAGAATCATGTTCTGACGGATAACACCATATGCTTCTGGTTGGCGAGCAATTGCTTGAACACCTTGACCGAAAATGATGCCGATACCAATACCAGGACCAATCGCGGCTAGACCGTAGCCAATTGAACCTAGTGAGCCGGTTACTTCAGCAAGAAGTGACATAACTTATTTCCTTCTGTCGAAAGTCTTGAGCTTGTCTCAAAACTTTAGGTTTATTTAGTTATTCCGCTCGGTTTTATCCGACCGAATTCTTTAGTGGTCTCCATGCAGTGCGCCACCGATATAAACGGCAGTTAACAACGTGAAGATAAAAGCTTGAAGTGCTTGGATAAACATTTCAAAGCCCGTAAGTACAACAGTTACCAAAAATGATGTGGCTGAACCTAGTGCGCCAATTACCGATGGTGACAGCAAGTACCAAGCGCCAACAGTAAAAGTTGTAATAAGTAAGTGTCCAGCGAACATGTTGGCAAACAAACGAATGCTCTGGGTTACTGGACGAGTAACAAAAAGCTGAAGTAGTTCAAGTGGAGTTAGTAATACATACATAGCTTTTGGCACACCTGGAGGGAATGCTGCGTCTTTAATGAACTTAACGCCTTGATGTTTGAAAGATAAGAAAAGGTAAGTGAAGTAAACAATTAACGTCAATGAAACAGGGAATGCCAGGCTAGACATGATTGGGAACTGCGCACCTGGAAAAACACCCATTAAATTGGAAATCCATACAAAGAAGAACATCGAAGTAAGAAACGGTACGAACTTATCGCCTTCTTTACCAATAACTTCTCGGGCAATCTGATCGCGCACAAAGGTATAGCCCATTTCACCAAGTGACTGCAGTTTTGTTGGAACTAGTTTTGGTGAGCGGAAGGCGCTTAAGAAGAAAGTAATTACTGTGAAAGCAACCAGGCTAACCAGGATTGCAGTTTTAGAAACGTTGAAATCTAATGAACCAAGTTTGAAAGTGGCATATGGCTGCAGAAAAAATATGTCAGCACTTGGAGCTGGGAATCCACACCCTGAATTTAGATGACAGCCACCTTCATTTGTATCCAAGCCAGTCACCACAAGTGTTGCTGCAGTAAGCACATTCATTACTTAGCGTTCACTCCCGTGTGAATCTGTGGTGTCTTGATCTAGTCGTGACACTTGGTTATAAATCAAATAAAGCCCTAGGAATATTCCAACGAGTACACCTATTGCCATGAAAATCTCTTGATGACCGAAAAATTTTCCGATGTAGTAGCCCAGTCCCCCGTACAGCAGAATTCCTGCAAGTAGCGAACTGACTGAACGCCAAGCTAATTCAGATGTTCTCCGGCCTTCGTTACTGTCGGGGAATCCAGATTCCGAGGCTTTCATTGGATCGAGATTATCAGGGGCATGTGCCGTTCTCAAATCCAGGGCTAGAGGTTCTTTGGACCAGAACCGGGCTCTACATAAAGCACTTTTTCAGACCCGAATGCCCAAACTTCAGAAACGGTCCAAACTAGGGTTGCGGCTAAAACCGATAGTGCAAAAACTTTGGTGTCGAATGCCATTGTGTCTTTGAAAGCGACCAGCAGTCCAAATAGGACACCGATTTTCACTAAATACATTGTTAATGCAACTGTCATAGCCATAGTCGGGTTACTTTGGATGACTCGATTGAGCATCACTTGTCCGATTGTGAAAAAAACGATCACAATGCTTGATCCCAAAATTGATCCAACTAGACCAGCAGTTCCCTTAAGGTTTGAACCAATCAGGGCTGCTAGTACCGCGACTACAAAAGTTGGAACGGCAGCTCGCAAAATCAGATTTTTCATAGGTATTTAGTTTGTCACACGAGGTGGGTTTAGCACCCAAGCGGCTAAGGCTATTGCTGATAAAGCAAAACCCATTGCGGTAATCCAAATCGGAATAAACGCCAAACTAACAGCAGCAAATGCAATCACACCTGTGAAGGCGGTCATGATTAATACTGCACGTTCTTGGCCATGTCCCAGTTTTAACAAACGGTGATGCAGATGTTCTTTGTCTGGCTGGAAAAGAGAACGACCCCGACGGCTTCGCCTAAAGATCGCAAGAAGCAAATCAAGTAGTGGAATTGCCAAAATCGATAACGGCAACAGAATTGGCAAGAATGCTGGCAAAAGCGATTCATTAGTTAAGCCGCCTGGATCAATTTGGCCAGTCAACATAATTGATGAAGCGGCCATTAAAAAACCGATCATCATTGAACCTGTATCGCCCATAAAAATTCGCGCTCGAAACCAGTTATGTGGCAAAAAACCGGCACAGATACCCATCAAAGTTGCTGAGATTAACGCAGCCAATGTCGCACGCTGGTAGCCATTGACCACAGATAAAAAGTATGAATAAGAAAAGAAAGCCGCTGCCCCAACACCAACGATGCTGGCTGCTAAACCATCTAAACCATCGACCATGTTCACAGCATTAATACTGACTAAAACGACTAATACTGTTGCAAAGACCGATGTTGTTGGATCAAGAATGTAAGTACCTTGAATTGGTAGCCAAACTAAAGTCACACCCTGCATTGCCATAGTTCCTGCAGCCAAAATCTGGCCAACTAATTTGGTAGGTGCATCAAGTCCGATTTTGTCGTCTACCACACCAAGAATCACGATGATGACAACACCTGCAACTAAAGCTGTAATCTGAGAATTATCTGAAAAGATTGTGCTCATTAACGGCAGTTGGGTTGCCAACAAAATTGAGATAACTAGACCAATCAACATGGCTAAGCCACCCCAACGAGGTGTTGGCTCTTCGTGCACATCGCGATCACGCACTT
>JBEGOT010000044.1:0-4886 GCA_041181865.1 Actinomycetota bacterium
AAGCTGCAGTTATTTTGCTTAGCTAGATCAAGTAACAACGTTGCCAAAAGCGGTCCATGCACAATTAACCCGTCGTACCCTTCAACTTCGCGGGTGTACTCAACGTCATAGTGAATTCGATGGCTATTAAAAGTGAGCGCTGAATATCTAAAAAGGGTTGTTTCATCTAATTTCCAACTAATGCTGAAATCAGAATCAGTGCTTGCTACTTCCGGCTGGGTAGTAGAACTTTGTTTGGCTTCA
This sequence comes from Actinomycetota bacterium, assembly GCA_041181865.1. GTDB lineage: Bacteria > Actinomycetota > Actinomycetes > S36-B12 > UBA5976 > UBA5976. The sequence continues at coordinate 244 of JBEGOT010000044.1, forward strand.
CTTCGATAAACGATGTTGTGCTCTTCTTGAATACACAACCTGCCAGATTGATGAATTTGGTGCTGCACAGTTACAAAAATTAAATTTCCTGTTCGACCAGTTTTTTCTTCAATGCTTAAAATTTTGGAATTTCGCTTGGCTTCGACGCCGATTTCAACTGGGTTTTGCCATTTGATTTTTCCGCCAGCCCACATTCGACGGGGAAGTGGAAAGTTAGGCATACTCACGCCCAGTTTGGTGTGACCATCGTTGCCAAGATCAGATGCCTTGGCTTGTTCGTGGAAATAAAGCCAATGCAAAGCAGGTGGAAGATGGTCACCTGTTGCAAGTGATGGCTTGCGATCTAGCGTTGCTTCTAATTTTTGAACTTGGGCAGGATCAATAAAGGATTCGATAGAAGTCTGCTTTTCAAGCCAACTATCCCAATTGCCCATACCTTGATCGTAATAGTTATTGCTATTTAGTTATTCACAGGCGAACTAATTTCACAGCCTTAGGTCCTTTTCTTGTTTCACTTCCGGCCCCAGACATAAATAGCCAATTAGTTCAAGAAAAGAAATAAGGAGTTTCTATGAGTAATTCATTAATTCAAGTAGTTGGCAACGTTGCCTCAGATATCAGGTTTAATTCAACTGCTGAAGGCATACCGGTTGCTAGTTTTCGCTTAGCTGCAACTGAGCGAAAGTTTGATCGTGCTTTGTCACGTTGGGTCGATGGCGATGTCAACTGGTACACAGTTTCTTGCTGGCGGGCACTGGCTGAAAACGTAACCGAATCCATTAATAAAGGTGACCCAATCTTTGTGGTTGGCAGGTTAAATGTTAGAACGTGGGAACGTGATGAGCGCACTGGAACCACATTGGAAATCACCGCTGAATTAATTGGTCATGATTTATCAAGGGGAACTGCCAAATTCCAACGGGGGATCAAGGCGCTGAGCGAGGAAAGTAGCACCTATGCCGCATAAGTAGAATTGAGCGCATGGCTGAGTACATTTACACCCTGGCAAAAGCACGCAAAGCACATGGCGACAAAGTAATTCTTGATGATGTAACCCTTTCATTTTTGCCTGGCGCAAAGATTGGCGTTGTTGGACCAAATGGTGCCGGTAAATCAAGTTTGTTAAAAATTATGGCTGGAGTGGAAAAGCTATCCAACGGTGATGCATTCTTAAGTCCAGGTTTCACTGTTGGCATGCTTGCCCAGGAACCAGATCTTGATGATGACAAAACAGTTTTAGAAAACGTTGAATTGGGTGTTGCCGAAACAAAAGCAATGCTGGATCGCTTCAATGAGATCTCTGCGCAGATGGGTGACCCAGATGCAGACTTTGACACTTTGATGGCTGAAATGGGCACACTTCAAGAACAGATCGATCATCGCAATGCTTGGGATCTAGATAGCCAACTTGAACAGGCGATGGACGCTCTTCGCTGTCCACCAAGTGAAGCAGATGTGAAAGTACTTTCCGGTGGTGAACGCCGCCGCGTTGCACTTTGCAAACTTTTACTTCAACAACCAGACCTATTACTTCTTGATGAACCAACTAACCACCTTGATGCTGAAAGCGTTAACTGGCTAGAACAACATTTAGAAAAGTACCCAGGAACAGTTGTGGCAATTACCCACGATCGCTACTTCCTAGACAATGTGGCTGAATGGATTCTTGAATTAGACCGAGGCCGCGCTTATCCATACGAAGGTAATTACTCAACATATCTAGAAAAGAAGCAAGCTCGTCTAAAAGTTGAAGGCGCTAAAGATGCCAAACTTCAACGCCGCTTAGGTGAAGAACTTGAATGGGTTCGATCAAATGCTAAGGCTCGCCAAACAAAGAGCCGCGCTCGTTTGGAACGCTACGAAGAAATGGCACTTGAAGCTGAAAAGACTAGAAAACTTGATTTTGAAGAAATTCAAATTCCACCGGGCCCGCGTCTAGGTAATGTCGTAATCGAAGCCGAAGGTTTAACTAAAGGTTTTGGCGACCGACTACTGATCGATAATCTTTCATTCACTTTGCCACGAAACGGCATCGTAGGTGTGATTGGTCCTAACGGTGTTGGTAAAACAACTCTGTTCCGCATGATTGTGGCAGCAGCCAACCAAGACACAAGTGATGCATCAGCTCAACCTGATTCAGGAAACCTTCGCGCTGGTGACACCGTCAAACTTTCTTATGTTGATCAGAGCCGTGCTGGTCTTGATCCAGCAAAGAATGTTTGGGAAGTTGTTTCAGATGGTCTTGATTGGATTAAAGTCGGCCAGGTTGAAATGCCATCACGTGCCTATGTTGGTGCATTTGGTTTTAAAGGCCCAGATCAACAAAAACCATCTGGTGTTCTTTCAGGTGGCGAGCGTAACCGTTTAAACCTTGCTTTGACTTTGAAGCAAGGCGGAAACGTATTGCTACTTGACGAACCAACTAACGACCTTGATGTTGAAACACTGGGATCACTAGAAAATGCACTTCTAGAATTTCCAGGTTGTGCTGTGATTACATCTCACGACCGCTGGTTCCTAGACCGCATCGCCACTCACATCTTGGCTTATGAAGGTGACTCACAATGGTTCTGGTTTGAAGGAAACTTCGAATCATACGAAAAGAACAAAATTGATCGTCTTGGCGCAGAAGCTGCCAGACCGCACCGTGCTACTTACCGAAAACTAACTCGCTAAATTATGCTTGAAGTAGTCGTTCCAATTCACCTTCGCTGGGGTGACATGGACGTCTATGGTCACATTAATAATGTGGCGTACGCGCAATTTATGGAGCAATCCCGCGTTCAATTAATGGCTGAAACTGGGTTTGATCCAAAGAATTTTGATGAAGCACACGTGGTTGCGCATAATTCGATTGATTACTTAGCGCCACTTGATTACCAGCCAGAACCAGTTCACATGTATTTATGGGTTGAACAAATTGGTAATGCAACTTACACCGTTGGTTATGAACTTCGAAATGGCGAAACAATTCACATGCGCGCAACCACTCGAATGGTCTGTGTCGATTTGAAAACTAACCGCCCAGTTCGCATCCCTGAGGATATGCGCGATTACTTAGAGAAAACCCTAAGAACTAATTAAGGGCAGCCTCGCGCTGGGCCAGAGTTGGCACGCGCTTAATTAAGAACATAGATCCTGCTGCAACTAAGCAAAGTATGGATGCTGTGTACCAAGCGATTGTGTATGAACCATTAGTTTGGCGAATCCACCCAGCAAACGCTGCAGCAATCGCAGCGCCAATCATGTGTGAAGCGAAAACCCAACCATAAACAACGCCAGATTTTGAAAGTCCAAAGTATTCACGACACAACTGAACTGTTGGCGGAACAGTTGCAATCCAATCAAGCCCATAGAAAACAATGAAGAAAAGTAGTGGCGGCTCAACATGGGGTCCAAGCACAGCAGGCACAGTAATTAAGGCAAGCCCGCGCAAACCATAATAGGCAACAAGTAAGTAGACCGAGCTAACTCTGTCAGTTAACCAACCTGATGCGATCGTGCCAATTAAATCGAAAATTCCAACAACCGCCAAAAGGGAAGTTGCGGTATCAGTTGGCATGCCATGGTCATGAGCTGCTGGAATGAAATGTGTTCCAATAAGTCCGTTTGTTGACCAGCCACAAACGAAAAATGTTCCAGCTAAAACCCAGAAAGCCCCGTTGTGCATTGCCTCGCGCAGTACTCGAAGTGAACCAAATGCAGTAGCTGGCGCTGCTGGACCCATGTCAGGTTGACTAGTTGCGCCGTATGGGAAAACTCCAATGTCACTTGGACGATCACGGAAAAATAAAAGAACTAGTGGAACGATTGCAGCAGCAACTACGCCAATGGTCCAAGAAACATTACGCCAACCATCTGCTGAAATCATGCGACCAAATAGTGGCAAGAAAATTAACGAACCTGTTGCGTAGGCTGCCGAGAATATTCCCGTAACTAACCCACGGTTTTTAACAAACCATCTATTAGCAACGGCTGCGCCAAAAACTAACGCTAAACAACCAGTGCCAAAGCCAACGAATACACCCCAGAGAATATAAAGGTGCCACGGTTGTCCAATAGCAGTGGTCAAACTTGAACCAATTGCCACAAGAGAAAGCGCTGCAGCAACCACGCGGCGCATTGAAAATCTTTCAATTAGCGTTGCGGCAAATGGCGCAGTTAAACCATAGAAAAGTAAGTTAAGTGAAACTGCGCCAGCAGTAGTGCTTCTGGACCAACCAAATTCATTTTCAAGTGGTTCAAGCATCACTCCCGTTGTTGAGCGAAATGCTGCAGCTGACAAAAGGGTGGCAAAAGTTATTGTGGCAATCCACCAGGCACGGTGAATATTGCCAAAAGATTTAGCCATTTAGGCAGTTAACCACACTGTTGTGTCTGGATCGAGCAGGCCGTCATCAAAGCCATTTGGCTTGCTAACTAAAAGCACTTCACCTTCAAAATCAAGTTTGACTGAGTGCTTACCCATGTTCATAACACTACGAATGGCTTTGCCACCAAGGCGTGCTGGGCGAACAAAGCTAACCAAACTCTCATCTACTTTGTCCCAAGTTAAACCTTGAGTGCCATAAGTTAAGCCGCCAAGTGCTGCCTGGCTTTTGCGAATAGCAAGTGCGTGACGGGTAAGGGTCAGAGTGCTGGTT
>JBEGOT010000045.1:0-6760 GCA_041181865.1 Actinomycetota bacterium
GGTCGTGGTGGTAGCGGAATGCGCTGTCATAAGTTCTTATCTGGTCAAAATATTTTGGTGGCTGCAACGGTTGGGCAAAACCCAATTCATGCTGCAACTGGAACTGGCGCGGCAGTTGAAGTTCCAACCAAGATTGGCAAGCGTGATGGCTCAGGTAGTCCATTGAGTAAGCCAGTTACCGCTGTATTTGGCACACCCTCATTTGAATAATCCTGTGAAAGAATAGTTAGGTGACCACAGGCTTTCCAGCAGGTAAATTCAGCGATGTCTTAAATGGCAACGTGAATTTCTCAGCTGACTTCACTGACGAACATCTCACTGGTCGCGCAGCCAAGGGCCTTGCAATTATCACCTGCATGGATTCAAGAATTAGTCCACTTGCCATGGTTGGTATGCAAGCAGGTGATGTGAAGATCCTTCGTAACGCAGGTGCTCGCGTGACAGATGACGTTTTGCGAACTTTGGTTTTGGCAACTTTCCTACTTGGTGTAAACCGAGTTCTCGTTGTCCCGCACACAGATTGTCGAATGGCAAGTGCTACCGAAGCTGAAATCCACGAAACAATTCTTTCTGATCACGGTGTTGACACCCGCAGCGTTGAATTTCGAACTGTTCGTGATCAACTAGCTGCTTTAACTACTGACGTACTTCGCATCCGCACCTATCCCCTTCTAAAAGATGGCGTCAGCGTTGGTGGGGCTATCTATGACGTTCACACTGGCAAGTTAATGCCACAAGACATTTAAGAACCAAACAGGGATTCACCATGCCATTTATTTCAGTCACCATGCTTGAAGGAAGAACTGCAGAGCAAAAGCTTGCCCTAATCCGAGCTCTAACTGATGCAACTGTTGAAAGCGTTGGGGCAAAGCGTGAAAACGTTCATGTTGCCATTAACGATGTCAGCGTTGATGAATGGGGCACCGGCGGAAAGTCGATGCGCGAAATTAAAGCTGAAAACTAAGCGTCAATACGCTCGCGGTCAAGATTGGCCGCACCATCGATAATAAATTCTTTACGTGGCGCAACGTCGTTGCCCATCAATAAATCAAATACATCTTCAGCCGCTTTAGCATCACCGCTTGTGATGCGACGAAGTGTTCGCTTTTCTGGATCCATTGTGGTTTCGCGAAGTTGAACTGCATCCATTTCACCAAGACCCTTGTAACGCTGGATTGGTTCTTTCCAGCGCACGCCACGCTTTGTTAAATCTGCGGTAACAGCTTTCATTTCAGCATCGCTGTAGGTATAGATAATTTCGTTTGATTTCTTGCCTGCCCCGCCTATTACTTCAATTCGGTGAAGTGGTGGCACTGCTGCATATATGCGACCAGCTTCAAGAAGCGGAGTTAGGTAACGATGGAAAAGCGTTAGAAGCAACGTGCGAATGTGAGCCCCGTCAACGTCCGCATCAGCCAAAATGATGATCTTGTTGTAGCGAACAGATTCCATATCAAATGACCTGCCAGAACCGGCGCCAATCACCTGAAGAATTGATGCGCACTCAGTGTTCTTAAGCATGTCAGCAAGCGAAGCTTTTTGAACGTTAAGGATCTTTCCGCGAATCGGTAGAAGTGCTTGGAATTCGCTGTTCCGTGCAGTCTTTGCAGTACCTAACGCGCTATCGCCTTCGACAATAAACAGCTCAGTGCGCTCGTTATCTTCACTTCGGCAATCTTTGAGTTTTGCTGGAAGTGTTGAAGATTCAAGTGCGGTCTTTCGACGCTGGGTGTCACGATGGTGACGAGCGGCAATACGAGCGCGGGAGGCGTTAGCGATCTTTTCAAGTGCAGCCCTAGCTGCTGGCTTTGCCCCGCGCGGTGGATTAGTTAACCAAGCTGTTAGTTCTTTAGAGACAACGTTGTTCACGATCTTGCTAGCTGCTGGTGTGCCCAGAATTTCTTTAGTCTGACCCTCAAACTGTGGTTCAGAAACACGAACAGTGACAACGGCAACTAAACCTTCCTGTACATCATCTTTCATAACTGCATCTTCGTTTGGTTTAACTAAACGCTGAGCTTTTAGCTGTTCGTTAATAACTTTTACTAAAGCGCGATCAAAACCTTGAACGTGAGTTCCACCTTTAGGTGTGGCGATGATGTTTACGTACGACTGAACCGTGGTGTCATAACCTGCGTTCCACATCAAAGCGATGTCAACACCCATGTCACGTTCAACTTCTTTAGGCGTCATGTGGCCTTGGTCATCTAAAACTGGAACAGTTTCATGGAAATGACCTTTGCCATGCAATCTAATAATTGGGGTTACGGCTTCCCCACTTGATAAAAATTCAGCATATTCAGAAATACCACCGCTATGTGAGAAAGTAACCGTTTCATCAGTTCGCATGTCAGTTACGACGATTTTTAAACTTGGCACCAAGAAGGTTGTTTGGCGAGCCCTGGCATGAATTGCTTCAATATCAAAAGCAGCATCAGGCGTGAAAATTTGACGGTCTGCCCAGAATTTTATGCGGGTTCCGGTGTAAGTCTTCTTTTCTGGCTTTCCAAGCTTTCTTAGCCCGCTTTGTTTGGTGAACTTTGAGTTCTCATCTTTGCCAGCAAAAACACCTGGAGTGCCACGGAAAAATGACATCGCATGAGTGTTTCCGCCACGATCAACTTCAACATCTAGCCTGCTCGAAAGAGCATTAACAACAGATGCGCCAACACCGTGTAGGCCACCAGATGCAGTGTATGAGCCGCCACCAAATTTACCGCCAGCATGAAGTTTGGTCATTACAACTTCAACACCAGTTAGTTTTGTTTTAGGTTCAACGTCTACCGGAATGCCGCGACCATCGTCATGAACCTCAGCAACGGTATCTGAGTGCAAAATAACCTTGATGTTGCGACAGTGACCAGCAAGAGCTTCGTCAACTGAATTATCGATAATTTCCCAAAGACAGTGCATTAAGCCACGGCCATCGGTTGATCCGATGTACATACCTGGACGTTTGCGAACTGCATCTAGTCCTTCAAGGACAGATAAGTGAGCTGCGCTGTAATCACTTGATGAGTCGACATCTTCTGAAACTTGCGCTTTGGCTTTAGATGCCGGTGATGCTTTTTTCTTTGCAGTAGACGCAGATTTCTTAACAGCCATAACCTTTTAAGACTAGGCAATATTTGGCGATATTCGTGGATTACGCGCCGACTTTGTGCGTTTGAGAAATGCTTCGCCAGTAGTGAACTAAAGTCAATCGGCGTGTCCGATGTCAGTAAAGCCTGCAACAATTACAGAATAGAAAACTAATACGCTAAGTATTCAAAGAAATTATGAGGTGCCAAGTGACTGCAACAATAACCCGCACGCCGATGACTGCATCAGATCGTTGCGACCGTTGTGGAGCTCAAGCGCACGTTCGAGTATTTCTAGAAACTGGCGCTGCCCTTCAGTTCTGCGGCCACCACTTCCGTGAACATGAAGTTCGTTTACGCAGCGTTGCTGTTGATGTTCAAGATGAACTAGAAAAGATCGAGCAATAAGGATTTAAAAACAAAAGGCCTGGCATTTCTGCCAGGCCTTTTGTTTTTGGTATTACTTAGATTTTGATGGGCTTGCTGATGGTGAGGTGCTTGCCGCAGCAGCAGCTTTTCCAGGAGTGAAAGTTGCGCTTCCTTCAACTGGAATTAGTTCAACCCAGGTGTTGCCAGGAAGAGTTCCAACTATCGCGCCGGCTTTATCGGTCATAGTTACTGGAGACTTAACATCTGGCTTTGACCATGTGATTGCAGTCATCTTGTTGCCTGCAAGCACGTAGCCTTCGCCAGTTCCTTCAAGAACTGTGCGTGGAACGTATCCACCAGCTGGGTCTTTGTAGCCTGCATCAACAGTAGTGATCTTCATTACTACAACGTTGGTTGCAGATAGTTGAACGCCTGATTTGTCCATATGGGCCTTAGAGCCATCATCGCGAACCCAAACGCCCTTGGCTTCATCCCAAGTCCAGTTTGGCTTGTTTCCTTTGGAGAATTCCAAGGCGATTTTTGAAATCGGATCGCCGGTAACAGTGGCTGTGGTTAGCGCTGTTGTTGGCTGAACAAACCATCCGCTAGCTGGAGATTCAGCAGCTGCGTTGCTGCCAATGATGTCCAGTGGGTATTGGAATAGGTTGTGCGGAGCTGGATGGTAGTTAGTGCGGTGGAATCCAATGCCACCTTCGTAGATACGAACAATGTTGATTGGCATGTTCTGATCCAAGTAAGCGATAGTTACGCCAGCAGCACCTGATGCAACAAAGTAGTCAGCAACTGGGCTTGCAATAGAAGCATCTACGTGACGAGCAGAACGAACTGGGCCAGCTTCTTCAGGGATGTTCGACTGGAAGAAAGTTGCAAAACGAGTCATGCCGCCTTCAACTAGTTCTTCAACAACTAAGTCAGCAGCTGCAAGGCCTGATTGTGGGCGAACTGATGGATCGTTTTCGATCTTCATCATGATCACTGGCTGATTAATCGCACCTTCAGGTCCAGGAAGTTGAGTTAGTGGCCACACATTGCCAGCAACTACTGGCTGATCTTGCGGGGCAACTGCAGCTTCTTCTTTACTACAACCAACTAGCGCCAAGCTAGTTGCGATTGCGATCACGGCAAATTTACGCGCCTTGAAGTTCATCTTTTTTATTCCTCGGGTTTGGTTGTTTCTAGTCTAGGTAATCACGTAGGACTTGGGAGCGACTTGGGTGTCGGAGTTTCGACATTGTTTTGCTCTCAATTTGGCGAATACGTTCGCGGGTAACCCCGTATACCTTGCCAATTTCATCCAAAGTCTTAGGCTGACCATCTGTTAGGCCGAATCTCATTTTCACAACGCCAGATTCACGCTCAGAAAGTGTGTCAAGAACTGAATCGAGCTGTTCTTGCAGGAGTGTGAATGAAACCGCATCAGCTGGAACAATCGCTTCAGAGTCTTCGATCAAGTCACCAAATTCGCTATCGCCTTCTTCACCAAGTGGTGTGTGAAGTGAAATTGGTTCGCGACCATACTTTTGAACTTCAACAACCTTTTCAGGTGTCATATCGAGTTCGCGAGCTAATTCTTCTGGTGTTGGTTCGCGACCAAGATCTTGAAGCATCTGGCGCTGAACACGAGCCAACTTATTGATGACTTCAACCATATGAACTGGAATACGAATTGTTCTTGCTTGGTCAGCCATTGCACGAGTGATCGCCTGGCGAATCCACCAAGTTGCGTAGGTTGAGAACTTATAACCCTTGGTGTAGTCGAACTTTTCTACAGCGCGAATTAGACCTAAGTTACCTTCTTGGATTAGGTCCAAGAAAAGCATGCCACGGCCGGTGTAACGCTTAGCAAGAGAAACCACAAGGCGAAGGTTTGCTTCGAGTAAGTGATTCTTTGCGCGCTGACCATCTTCAGCGATCCATTCGTAGTCACCTTGGCGGCGATCTTTGAATGGTCCACGAGTTGCTAGAAGTTCTTCGGCAAAAAGACCAGCTTCAATACGCTTGGCTAGTTCAACTTCTTCTTCAGCGTTCAGAAGTGGAACTTTACCGATCTGCTTTAAGTAATCCTTAACAGGATCAGCGGTAGCGCCAGCTGTAACAACTTGTTGTACCGGTTCATCGGTGTCATCAACATCTGAAATAACAAGTGCATCAGCATCTGCAATTTCAGCTGCAGCAGTTTCAACATCTGCTAAATCCTCAGCAATAATTACCTCGGCTTCTGCTTCAACTTCAGCTGCAACTTCAATGTCAACTTCGAGATCTTCAATTTCAATCTCTTCTAAATCTTCTATGTCCTCGTCATCACTCGAGGCTTTACCTTTGCCTTTACCTTTTACTGGTTTTTCGGCAGCAACTTTTTTACCTGGCTTGGTAGCAGCCGCTTTTTTAGCAGGCTTTGTAGCTGCCGCCTTTTTGACGGCATCTTTCTTTGCTGAAGTTTTAACGGCAGATTTTTTTACTGGAACTGCAGTTTTAGTCGCACTCTTTTTTGCAGGCGCAGTCTTAGTTGCGGCTGCTTTACTTGGAGCAGATTTTTTTGCAGAAACTTTCTTTTCAGCAACTTTTTTAACTGGTGCTGCTGCTTTCTTCGCGGCCACTAATGCCTCATGTTTCTTTTGTCGTCCAATAACAAGGGCCCTTGTCAAGCAAATGCTTAACTTGGGCGGCACCCTTTTCAAGGTACGTTACAATTCTACAAGCCAGGCAGACAGAACTTTAACCGCCCCAGATTCGCCTAAAGTGAACCCTCTATTGACTACTTAACGAGTACTGAACGGCCTTGTTTGATCAAAAGCTCTTTAGTAGCGCTCTGGGTTAAGACTTCCCCGCCTGTGGCAAATGAACCGATCCCTTCAATGTCATAAGTTGCCTGCCAAAATGTGGTCACAGTCAATTGATAAGTTCCAGCACTTCGATAAAGATGTGTGATCTGTTTACTTGGGTACGGGGCACCAGGAAAAGACTTCCACTCAATACTCCCATCACCCCAAACCCATCGCCAGTTTGCATACGCATGAATCGACACTTGCCGGCCAACTAATTGAAACGCTCTTGGACTAAATTCCCTTTCTTGATTCACCCAAGCGATAACTGGAATCACGGTTAACGATCCATCAGGTGGGGCGGTATTAAGTTCAAGTGCTGGCACATAAGTAATTACTAAATCGGAAATCCGCTGCTCAACATCTGCCCTCGTTGGTGGTCGGCCGCTACCCCAGCAAACACTTCCAATCACAGTTAACAATGACGGTGTTGACCCAAACCAGACTCGATACTTAACTTCACCAACT
>JBEGOT010000046.1:0-39198 GCA_041181865.1 Actinomycetota bacterium
ATTAGTTAAAAGCGTTGGTCATTCTGTTCGGGTTCCAGAAAAATACCAAGATGCGGTGACCGCAATTTCTGGCTCAGGTCCGGCCTACATTTTTTACGTCGTTGAGGCCATGATCGAATCAGGTGTGATGCTGGGTCTGCCACGTGATGTATCAACCGAACTTGTTTATCAAACCGTTATGGGCGCAGCCACCATGCTTAAGGAAACCAACACCCACCCAACGGTTTTGCGCGAGCAAGTGACCTCACCAGGTGGAACAACTGTTGCAGCTTTGCGTCAATTTGATGATTTCAAGGTTCGCGCCGCATTTATGTCGGCTATGGAAGCGGCTCGTAACCGTTCCCGTGAACTTGGTAGCTAATTTAGGCAACTAGTTATTTTCAAATTCGACTTTCACATAGGTCACTTTCACCACTAGAGTAAAGCCCTACGTACAAGTGTGTGAGTAACGCCGGAGGGGAAGCCGGACGTGGTAGCACACAGATTGGTCACGATTCACATGGCTGCATCGAATGAACGTCCACTGGGCGAAGTTCGTTTCTTAACAGTTGCTGAAGTTGCTTCAGCGATGCGTGTATCGAAAATGACGGTCTACCGCTTAGTACACAGTGGTGAACTACCTGCAGTTCGTGTTGGTCGTTCGTTCCGTGTTCCTGAACAGGCTGTTCATGGCTACCTTCAAGATTCATTTGTTGAAGCTGGTTAATCGAATATAAGAACAAAACTAGAACTAAAAAAGAATTAGAACTAGAAATAAAAAAATCGAAAGGGCGTCTATCAAGTGGGCTCCGTAGTTAAAAAACGCCGTAAGCGTATGGCTAAAAAGAAGCACCGCAAGATGCTAAAAAAGACTCGTTCGAAGCGTAAGAAGTAAACAAAACTTCACTAGAGAGCAGCAAGTCATCAGATTTGCTGCTCTCTTATTTTTTGTTACCGTTACTTACATGGTCACCAGTTGCACAGAGGTCTTGTTTTGCAAACCCGAGTGACTCTAATTGGGCGGCCTGATTGCCATTTATGTGATGAGGCAAGAAAAACAATCGCAAATGTTTGTAACGAATTAAATGTTGACTGGCAAGAGCTCTCCATTTTGGATGACCCGAAGTTGGCGGATCAATATTTTGAATTAATTCCAGTGACACTGGTAGATGGATTGCCACATGATCAATGGAAAGTGGATCCAGCTCGGCTTAGAAAAGCCCTTAGTTAGTGGCTTAATCAAAATGTTAAGTCACGTTAGTCACATCAGTAACACACTGATAAAAACTCTTTTTCCTAGCACGAAGGTAGGCATATATGCCAATTTTGACGAATTGGAATATGCGCCTAATCTGATCGCCATAAGCACGAAAAAGGTTGGTTGAATGTCAATCGCACCAGTTGCGAAAACACCTCAAGGTGTTCGCGGTGGAATACCGGATGCGACCGTTAATCGGTTACCGATGTATCACCGTTCTCTACTCTCAATGGCAAGTCGCGGAATACTTTTAGTTTCCTCTGAAGAACTTGCAGATGTTTCTGGTGTATCAAGTGCAAAGCTTCGTAAAGATCTATCGTTCTTGGGTTCATATGGAACTCGCGGTGTTGGTTACGACGTTGAATTCTTGCTTTACCAAATTGCTCGCGCACTAGGTCTAACCCAACAGTGGCCAGTTGTCATCGTTGGTGTTGGAAATCTGGGTCACGCATTAGCTGGGTATCAAGGTTTTGCATCACGCGGTTTCAAAGTTGTTGGACTTTTTGATTCAGATGACACTCGTGTTGGTGAAAAAGTTTCTGTTGGCGGATCAACTGTTCCAGTCAGTTCACTAAGTGAGCTCCCGCAGATTGTTCGCATGAGCGGAGCTTCAATAGGTGTAATCGCAACACCTGAAAATTCAGCTCAAGAGGTTTGTAACGTGCTGGTACGCAATGGCGTAACCAGCATTCTTAATTTTGCACCAGTACTACTTGAAGTTCCGGCTGGTGTTGATGTGCGCCGAGTAGACCTTGGTACCGAATTGCAGATTTTGGCATTCCATGAGCAACGCAAGTCACAACTTGCCATGAGTGAATCGAATGCTGGATAACCATGACAGAAATGTTAGAAATCAACGAAGACACCTTCCCAGATAGTGATGTCACCGAAATGACCAAAGCAAGTGGGGCGATGATTGCACCAGCGAATGCTGCAGTTGGAGTTTCTTTCGTAGTTGCCGGCCCAGGCGATGCAGATCTTTTGACTGTGCGCGCACATCGTTTGCTAAGCCAAGCTGATGTAGTGCTAGTTGATCCAGATCTTGTGCTACTGGCCGAAAAAGTTTCACATGGCCAAGTTCTAATAGCCGTTGATGCCAATGGTGTTCCAATGTCACTTGTGGCGCGCACCAAAGTAATCGCTGAAGCAAACAAGATCGGTCAGCAAGTTGTTCGTTTGCTATCTGGCGACCCAGTTCTTGATGGTCGCTTAGCTCTAGAAACAGCAGCTTTAGCAGAAGCTGGTCTTAACTTCGAAGTTGCTGCCGGTGTCTCAACACTTACTGCGGTTCCAGCTCACTTGGGTATGTCACTAACTGGTGGCCGCACTCGTGAAGTTCGAATCATTGATGCTGATGTGCCAGGCATTGATTGGTCGGCACACACAGATTCGCTTGTGGCTCTTGTAATTCACAATGCCGCTGATCGCGCGCATGACATCAGCAAGTCTTTAATTAAAGCTGGACGCGATGCGAACACACCAGTTTCAATCATTCGTGATGGTGCAACCGTTGAACAGCGTTCACTTCATTCAACACTTGAACAACTTCCAGCTGCTGTGAAATTAGCAAAGCAATCTGGTCCAGGTCTTGTCATTATTGGTGAAGTCGCTGGCGAACGTACTTCTTGGTATGAAAATCGCCCGCTACATGGTTGGCGCGTTCTTGTTCCAAAAACAAAAGATTCAACTGAAGATCTTTGCGAACAGCTAATTACATTTGGCGCAGTTCCATTCGAGGTGCCAACAATGTCAGTTGAACCACCTCGCACACCACAACAAATGGAACGAGCAGTTCATGGTTTAGTTTCTGGTCGTTACGAATGGGTAGTTTTCACAAGCCTGAATGCTGTTCGTGCGATTCGTGAACGTTTCCAGGAATACGGACTTGATGCACGTTCACTTTCAGGTATTCGGATCGCTGCAATTGGCGCAGACACTATCGATGCATTAATCGCAATGGGTGTTCGTCCAGATTTAGTTCCAGTTGAAGAACAAACAACTGCAGCTCTGCTTGAGGAATGGCCAGAGTTTGATGAATTAGTTGATCCAATTAATCGCATCTTCTTACCGCGTGCTGACATCGCAACTGACACATTAGTAGCTGGACTTGCTGAACTAGGTTGGGAAGTTGAAGACGTAACAGCATTCCGAACAGTTCGCGCAGCACCTCCTGCTGTTGAAACTCGCGAAGCAATCAAGAGTGGTGGCTTTGATGCGGTTGTATTCACATCAAGTAGCACTGTTCGCAACTTGGTTGGTATTGCTGGTAAGCCACACCCAGCAAGCATCATTGCTTGTATTGGTCCAGCAACAGCAAAGACTGCTGAAGAACATGGTTTACGGGTTGATGTGCTTCCAGAAAACGCCTCTATCCAAGCGCTAACTCAAGCACTTGCTGCACACGGTTACTCACTTCGTGAAGAAGCTGCTCAATCTGGCGCAGTTGGCTGGCGGCCATCACGCAAACGTTCAGCTGCTCGTCGTCGCGCAACCTGATCATGAATTCCCAAGTGCGAACTACAGTTCACTTACTTCGCCATGGGGAAGTGCATAACCCTGCGAAAGTACTTTATGGTCGCCTTCCTGGCTATGTTCTTTCTAACTTAGGTCATGAAATGGCCAAGCGTGCTGGCCAAGCGTTAGCAAATAAAGATGTTGCTGCTGTTATTAGTTCACCACTTGAACGCGCTCAACAAACGGCAACTCCAGTTGCGGCAGCACACGGTTTAGAAATTGGCATTGATACAAATTTGATCGAAGCTGAAAATATTTTCGAAGGCCAACGTGTTTCGGTTGGTGACGGGGTATTGCGTCAGCCAAAAACATGGAAACATCTTTATAACCCGCTTAAACCATCTTGGGGTGAGCCTTACAAAGTTGTTGCAAGCCGCATGCGCCTTGCAGTTGATGCAGCACGTGAATTAGCGCGTGGTCACGAAGCAGTCTTGGTCAGCCATCAATTGCCGATCTGGATTAGTCGACTTGATTTTGAGGGACGTCGATTCGCACATGATCCACGCAGGCGTCAATGCAATTTAGCTTCAATCACATCACTTGTTTTTGATGGTGATGATTTAACGGCAGTGCTTTATACCGAACCATCAGCAGATTTAATTGCTAAAGCGAGCAAGATTGCCGGTGCGTAGATTACTTGCGCTTTTAGTTTGCATGCCACTACTTGCAGGTTGCGCATCAACAAATAGTTCTGGAACTGGCAGCGAAACTAGTTATGTTGCTGGCGATGGCACTATGACCTTAATTAATTCAAGTGATCGCGGAGCACAAGTTAAATTAGCTGGCACAACTCTTGAAGGTGCGCCTCTTGATATCAGCACTTTCCTAGGAAAAGTTGTTGTGGTTAACGTTTGGGCCAGTTGGTGTGGTCCATGCAGGTCTGAAGCTGCTGATTTGGAAGCGCTGTCAAAAGAATTTAGTAATAGCGATGTTCAGTTCATCGGATTAAATACCCGTGATGGGTTGGCAGCCGCAAAAGCATTTAATAAGCGATTTGAAACTGGCTATCCATCAATTCAAGATAAAGAAGGAACGCTAACTTTAGCTTTTGGAAACTTGGGTCCAGGTGCCACGCCAACCACAATAGTTTTAGATAAAGCAGGCCGAGTTGCTGGAAGAATTTTAGGACCGATTACTCAATCACAGCTTCGGTCACTTATTAAAGCCGTTCTTGAGGATGCATAAAAATGTTTTCAAGCGGAATCGTTGAAGTTGTTACAACCGGATCTTTAATTTTGGCTTTTCCACTCGCCATGACCGCAGGTGTTGTTTCATTTTTGTCACCATGCGTTCTTCCCTTGGTTCCAGGGTTTCTTTCTTATGCAGCGGGCATAGCTGGGGCTAGAGCAAATAGTAAACGAACTACGGCAACCAAGTCGCGAGCGTTTTGGGGAACTCTGCTTTTTATAATTGGTTTTTCGATTGTGTTTGTTTCATTTGGTGTTTTATTCGGTGCACTTGGCCAAACTTTCATCAAGTATCAGCAAATAATTCAAACGCTTAGTGGCGTATTAATTATTGTGATGGGCTTGGGTTTTCTTGGTTTGATTCCAGCATTGCAACGTGAAGTTCGCGTGCACCGAGTGCCAACTGGAACATTAGTTGGTGCGTTAGTAATGGGAATAACTTTTGGTATTGGCTGGACACCTTGTATTGGTCCAACACTTGCAGCTGTGCAAGGTATGGCTTTATCTGAAGCAAATGCAACCCGTGGAGCAATATTGAGCGCTGCATTTTGTTTCGGCTTGGGTTTACCATTTATTTTCATTGCACTGACTATGGAACGAAGCGTTAAAACAATTTCAGTTCTTCGCTCTCATTCAAAACGAATTATGCAATTCGGCGGGGCGTTATTAATCGCAATTGGTTTACTTCTAGTGACTGGTTTCTGGAATGACGTGACAATTCAATTGCGCAACTGGGCAAGTAATTGGACTGGTTGGTTGCTATGAATTTAATTGAAAACTTACGCTGGATCTGGCGTCAATTAACCAGCATGCGCACAGCATTAATTTTGTTGTTTCTTTTGGCGCTTGCAAGTGTTCCAGGTTCGCTATTCCCACAGCGAGGAACCTCACCTTTAAGGGTTTCGCAATACCTTCGTGATCATCCAGATGCTGGTCCGATTCTTGACCGACTTCATTTATTCGATGTTTTTGCCTCACCTTGGTTTGGCGCGATTTACTTACTTCTTTTTATTTCACTCACCGGATGTGTGGTTCCACGACTTAAAGTTCACTACCAAGAATTGCGAAGCCTGCCTCCAGAGGCACCGCGAAATTTAAATCGACTACCTGTTAATGATTCATGGGTAACTGCTGAATCAAAAGCAGAAGTATTAGCTAAGGCTCAAAAAATTTGGACCAAAGCAGGTTGGCGAATTCGCACCGGAACAGATTGGATTTCAGCCGAACGTGGGTACGCGCGTGAATCTGGAAACCTGCTTTTCCATTTAGCTTTGCTAGTTGTGTTGGTCGCAGTTGGTTTTGGAAGTGCAACAGGTTACCGAGGAACTGTTATTGTCCGTGAAGGCTCTGGTTTTGCCAACAATGTGACGCAATACGACAGTTTTTCACCAGGCCGTAATTTCAATTCAGCAAACCTGCCACCTTTCTCATTCACTTTGAATGATTTCATGGCTGATTACCAACGTGGTGGAATGCAAAGTGGCGCCTCACGTCAATTCGAGGCTTCAGTAACTTACAAACAAAATCCAAATTCACCTGAAGCATCAACTGTGATCGAAGTTAACAAGCCCCTACGAATTGATGGATCAACAATTTATTTGGTGGGCCACGGTTACTCACCAGAATTTATTATTCGCAATAATTCAGGAGAAATTGTTTGGCAAGATGCTGCAGTTTTCTTACCGCAAGATGGGATGTTCACTTCAACTGGCGTGGTTAAAGTCCCAGACACCGTTCCACAAGTTGGCATTCAAGGATTCTTTTTACCGACAGTTAGTGCTGACTTCAGTCGTGGCCCACGCTCAGAATTTCCGGCTGCGGATAAACCAGCTGTTTACCTAAGTGCTTGGGTTGGTGATCTTGGTTTAGATAACGGCATCCCACAAAGTGTTTACAAGCTAGACACAACAAATTTAAAGCGAATTGGTATCGAAGAACTCGCTCCGGGTGAAACGTGGCAACTTCCAGAAAATAATGGAACGCTGGAATTTGTTGGCTTTAAAGAGTGGGCGTCATTTTCAATTACGCAAGATTATGGAAAATCATTGGCTTTAGTTGCATCAGTACTGGCGATCATTGGCTTAACTTTGTCACTTTTAATTCCGCGCAGACGAGCCTGGCTTAGGGTAAGCACATCCGAATCTGGCTTAACTTTCTGTGAAGTTGCTGGTCTTGCAAAGACTGAGGCACCTGGTTTGCCAGCAGAAATTTCAAAGTTAATATCGAGTTTGAAGTAAGGACTTTTTCGGGTGTCAATTAATCAGACGTATGCGCAGTTAAGTAATTTTTTTGTTTACGGAGCGATGACTACGCTCACAGTTGGCATGGCCGCTTTCAGCATTGCACTTGCTAAAGGTCGCAAGCTTGAAACTCTTGAAGATTCTGCGAAGCGAACCGGATCAGGATCAATTGCAACACGTCTTGGTTCAACACTTACATTAGAAAACCCATCTGTTTCAACTGCCACTGAATCTGGTGCCGGACGTCGCTCAGGCAACATCGGCATGGCAGTTATGTGGCTATCAACTATTTTGATTGGTGCCGCATTAGTTTTCCGCGGACTTTCAGCTGGACGTTTGCCGTGGGGCAACATGTACGAATTTTCTTTGGCTGCTGCATTTTCAGTTAGCGCTGCATACTGCGCACTTTCACTAAAGCGCGACCTTCGCTGGCTTGGGTTATTTATCACCATTCCAGTTCTCTTGGATCTTGGTTTAGCAATTACTGTCCTTTACACCGAAAGTGCTCCGCTAGTTCCAGCGCTTCGTTCATACTGGCTTGCAATTCACGTAACAGCAGCAATTGTTTGTATGGGTGCATTTACAGTTGGCGCGCTACTTTCAGCGCTGTATTTAGTGGCGCAAAATGCTGAAACAAGAGTTATTGCAAATGAAACAGCAAAACGAATAGATGGCCTAGCTAAGCGCTTACCAAGCTCAGATCGATTAGATCTAATGGCATATCGAATTCATGCTTTCATGTTTCCGCTTTGGACTTTTTCGGTAGTAGCTGGATCTATTTGGGCTGAAGCAGCTTGGGGCCGTTACTGGGGCTGGGATCCAAAAGAAACTTGGGCATTTATTACTTGGGTTATTTACGCCGCCTACCTGCACGCTCGCGCAACAATTGGTTGGCGTGGCAGAAAAGCTGCTTACGTAGCCATCGCTGGATTCTTAGCAATTATGTTCAATTACTTCATCGTGAATATGTTTGTGCAGGGTCTGCACTCATATTCAGGTCTTAATTAGAGAAGTAAATTGAAATACTGCTTATCACTGAAAAGATCAACAGTAAGCGACCGGTGAACATCAATACGGGGACTAATTCACGGCCGGTTTTACCCGTTTGAACTAAATGCAATGGATAACGCGCAGACAAAATTGAAAAAAGCCCAACGTATCCATAAACCGGTCCATCAGGATCAAAAGTTCCAATAACTGGCATTAAGAAAGCCAAGACGATCATAAATTTATAAAACTCACGTGTTTTGTGATCACCAAGTCGAACTGCAAGCGTTTTCTTACCATTTAGTTGATCAGTTGGGATATCGCGCAGGTTATTAGCAATCAAAATGGCAGTTGATAGTGCGCCACAGGAAACACCAGCTAGTACTTCAGTTATCTGAATAGTCTCTGTTTGTGCATAAGTCGTACCAATTACAGCTACTAAGCCAAAGAAAATAAAAACAAATAATTCACCAAAACCGGCATAGCCGTAAGGATTTTTTCCACCGGTGTAATACCAAGCGGCGATTATTGAAAGTAGGCCAACAAGCAGCAATATCCAAAGTCCAGTAATCAAAGTGATTAGCAGTCCAGCAATTGCTGCCACACCAAAACTTAAAAATGCAGCGCGCTTAACTTGCTCAGGCTTTGCTAAACCTTGACCAACAAGGCGAATTGGACCAACGCGTTCTTCGTCAGTCCCGCGTATACCGTCGCTGTAATCGTTTGCGTAGTTCACGCCAACTTGAAGTGAAACTGCAACTACCATCGCAAGAATTGCAACCATCGGTCTAAAACTTCCATGGAATTCTGCGATTGAACTACCCAGCAATACTGGTGAAATTGCAGCCGGCAAAGTTAGTGGGCGAGCACCTTGGTACCACTGATCTCGGGTTGCCATTTAACCAACTGCTCCTGGATGTTTTATTTTTCCGCTGGCGATATCTTCGCTAGCGCTAATTCTCAAACTTAGTCGATCAATTTTTCCTGAATCGAGCATGGGTAAGTGTTCAACAAATTCAATTGAACGTGGCGTTGCTGCGCGACCAATCCGGTCAGAAACAGTTTGTTTGATTAGTTCACTCAAATTAGCGCGATCAATATTTTGGTTTCGTAAAACTATGTAAGCCATCGGGATTGATCCCCACAATTCATCGGCAATATCGATCACAGCAACATCTGAAATTGCTGGGTGGTGCCTCAAAATTGCTTCGACTGCAGAAAGTGAAACATCTGTACCACCAACTTGAACTACGTCATCAAGTCGACCTAGAACATGCAAAAGTCCACTTTGATCCAACTTGCCAACATCATGAGTGATTAATTTATTTTCAATAAATGCAACCGCATCCAAATCAGGACGCAGTCTGTAACCAGATGCCAGCACTGGACCAGAAATAGTTATTCGTCCTGGTTCGACATCATCTTTAGTGCCAAGTGAAATTGAAACCCCATTTAGCGTTTGACCGTCATAAATACAGCCACCGCAGGTTTCCGTCATGCCATAAGAAATTACAACTTTCACACCAAGTTCACGGAGTCGATTAAGCATTGGTTGTGGAGTTGCAGCTGCGCCGCTCAGGACTAAGTCATATGCCAACAAGCTTTCAATACCAACAGAACCTGATTCAAGTAGTCGACCAATTTGAGTTGGCACTAGCGAAACAACAAGTGGCTTCCCATCTTGTTTACTTTCCCTGACCGCTTGCATAGTTGTTACTGAAAAAGTTGCTGGATCAAAAGGTCTTGCGCCACCAGTTGACGGATCAATTACATATGGATTGCCGTACAAAAACGCACGCGTTAAAACCATGATGCCGGCAATGCGATGCGCTGGCATCGCCATAACCCAACGAAAATCTTTTCCGAATCGAGCAGCAAACGCGTCAGCTGAAGATTTAATCGCACTTGTGGTTAATAAAACCCCGCGTGGATTTCCCGTTGATCCGCTCGTTGAGCAAACAACTGCAATGTCTGGTGACTCAAGTGGAAAATTAGGATCCTGTGGTTTGATCGCGTCATTTAGTAAATTAACTAGCCCGGCTGGCCCAGTTGGCATTGGAGCAACTGCTGGACCAGATCCATCTAGTGCTCGCTTAAGCATTGGGGCAAGCCGATTAACCCCACCTGAACCTGGTGGAATTGGTACGGCTATTAGTTTGCGGTCACCTGCAATATCGCCGGATATGTCAGATTGCGTCATTATGACTAGCCTAGACGCGAGAGTAAAACAACGAATATAAAGGCACTCGTATGGACACCCGAAATAAGTATGTATTGCCACCAGTGGTTGCAGATAACAGTCCTGCGAAGAGCGATCCAAGTTATTCATCAATCAAACTTGCTTGCGACTGGAAGTCTGTTGGTAAGTACCAGGACATCAAGTTTGAAGTTTCAACTGGCGAAGATTCAGGTATTGCCAAGATCACGATTAATCGTCCAGAAAAAAGAAATGCTTTCAGGCCACAGACAGTCAAAGAATTAATTCATGCACTTGATTCTGCTCGCGATGACACGTCTGTTGGCGTAGTTATTTTGACTGGTCAAGGCGACTGGGCTTTCTGTAGCGGTGGCGATCAAATGATTCGCGGCGATGATGGTTACATCGGCGACGATGAAATCGCGCAAGCCGGTGTTGGTCGCTTAAACGTTTTAGATTTACAAATTGCAATTCGACGAATTCCAAAACCGGTAATCGCAATGGTTGCTGGTTATTCAATCGGCGGTGGCCATGTGCTTCACGTCGTTTGTGATTTAACAATTGCCGCAGACAACGCTCGCTTTGGTCAGACTGGTCCAAAAGTTGGATCGTTTGATGGTGGTTACGGTTCAGGTTTACTTGCTCGTCACATTGGACAAAAACGTGCTCGTGAAATTTGGTACACCTGCCGTCAGTACGGCGCTGAGCAAGCTTATGACTGGGGATTAGTAAACCAAGTTGTTCCGCTAACTGATCTTGAAGAAGAAACGGTTAAGTGGTGTAAAGAAATGCTTGAACTATCACCGCTTGCACTTCGCATGCTTAAAGCAAGTCACAATGCTGCCGATGACGGTTTGGCCGGCGTTCAGCAACTTGCTGGCGATGCAACTCTGCTTTTCTACATGAGCGAAGAAGCACAAGAAGGTCGCAATGCTTATAAAGAAAAGCGTCGCCCAGACTTCAAGAAATTCCCAAAGCGTCCGTAATCAGATCAACATTTAAAAATGTCGATTGAAAACTTAGCTGCTGGAAGTAAAGCTTTTGCACTTCCACTAACAATGAAATTTCGAGAAACCATAATTCGTCAAGGTTTAGTTTTCGAGGGAACAGATGGTTGGGGCGAGTTCGCTCCGTTTGATAACTATGACGATGAAATTTCTGGTCGCTGGCTTGCTGGCGCATTAGAGCAAGCTTTTACTCAGTGGCCAGATCCAATTCGCAGCAGTGTTCCAATTAACGCAATAATTCCCGCTGTCGATGCAACAGCAGCAGCGGCCTTAACTTTTCGTGCTGTAGTTGAATCTGGAATGACGACTTTGAAAGTTAAAGTTGCTGAGCCAGGTCAGAGTATTGAAGAAGATTTAGCCAGACTCGAAGCAATTAGATTGCAGCTATCTGATCTTGGTGTGCTTGATGTCAATATTCGAATTGATGTTAATGGCAGATGGAGTGCACCAGAAGCGATCAAATTAATTGGTAAGTATGAAATTGCAGCTGGGGGACTTGACTACATAGAGCAGCCGTGCGCTTCGCTTGCTGAGTGCGCCCAAGTT
This sequence comes from Actinomycetota bacterium, assembly GCA_041181865.1. Taxonomy (GTDB): domain Bacteria; phylum Actinomycetota; class Actinomycetes; order S36-B12; family UBA5976; genus UBA5976. Next base: position 11,916 of record JBEGOT010000046.1, read on the forward strand.
AAAAAAGAAACTTCAATTCGGATAGCCGTTGATGAAGGGCTTCGCCTAGCAAAACAAATAGATCCAGTTGCAATTAGAAACAGCGCCGATGTTTTAGTGGTGAAGTCAATTCCAATGGGTGGCGTTGCGCAATCACTTGCTGCAATAAATGCTGTCGATCTTCCGGTGGTAGTCAGTGGAAGCCTGGATACATCAATTGGATTAGCAAGTGGATTGCAACTTGCTGCATCAGTTTCTGATTTGGCTGGTGCCTGCGGCCTTGGAACTGGAATGCTATTTGAAAAAGATTTAGTTACATCACCACTTGTTCCACGCGATGGTCACATTTATGTTGCTAAACCAATTCCAGACCCCGGTTTATTAAATGAAGCCAATGAAGCAGTCTCATTAAAAGACCAAAAATCTTGGCAGGATCGCATGATTCGTTCTTGGTATGCAAGTGCCGTTAAGTTGGTTTCACCAGAAGTTAGGCAGGCGGTGGAACAGTGGTAAATCCTTCGACTGATCTTGCCGTTGAAATTTCTGCACACCTTTTGGATGCTGGAACGAAACACGTTGTTGTTTGTCCAGGTTCGCGTTCAGCCCCGCTTTCTTGGCAGTTTGCCTCACTTGCAAGTGAAGGCTTAATTACCCTGCATACTCGAATCGATGAGCGAGAGGCAGGATTTTTAGCCCTTGGTCTTGCTAAGGCAACTGGTAAACCAGTTCCAGTTGTGGTTACTTCTGGAACTGCAGTTGCAAACTTATTGCCAGCTGTAGCCGAAGCACATCACAGTGGAATTCCACTAGTGGTGTTAAGCGCTGATCGACCTGAAAAAGTTCGCGGACATGGCGCGCCACAGACGACTTTGCAAAATGGAATGTTTGCAAATTTTGTTAAGGCAACTGTTGATACTTCTGTTCCAACTCCCAAAATTGCCGAAGCTTTAGCACTTGCATTGACGAATCACTGCGGGCCAATTCAAATTAACGCGCAATTTGATATGCCGCTAATGCCAGATGACATCACCCCACATATTCCAAAAATTAAAAATTTCGAAATTGAAAATAATGATCCAAATAGGCAAACTCTGGAACTTCACCCACACGGTGTTTTAGTAATCGGTGATGTTAAATCAAGTAAATATGTTGATCAGCTAAAACAGTTGGCTAAGAATGCCGGTTACCCAATTATTTGGGAGCCTACTGCGCAGGTTCAAGACAGTGAAATTGCACTTTGTCATGGATCCCTACTTTTACAAACCGGAAAAACACCAACACCAGAAGTTGTAATTAGTGCTGGACAAATTGGTTTATCCAGAAGTGTTCTTGGTTTACTCAAATCAGCAAAGCAACACATTGCAATACATTTACCAACTGCTAGTAGTGATTTACCAGACCCAGTATTAAGTGCCGATCAAATTCTAAATTTTGTTCCAGAAGTGAAGAACCAAATCGATTCAGCTTGGTTATCAAGCTGGCAATCTCTTGATAAAAATGCTCACGAAGTAATTAATCAGAATTTATCTGGTGAAACTTTGACTGGACCTAGTGCTGCAGTTTCAATTTGGAAACTGTTACCAAATGAAGCCAATCTATTTATTTCTCCATCCTGGCCAGTGCGACATATTGAAATGTATGGAAATACCCGCGAAGGATTAGCCACCTTTGGAAATCGCGGAGTAAATGGAATTGATGGTCTGATTTCAAGTGCAGCTGGAGTAGCGCTTGCTAAGAAGTCACGCACTTATTTATTAATAGGTGACATTGCTTTCCTACATGGAATGGGTGGGTTAAATGTTGCTGAGCCAAACCAGATCCCTGATTTGACTGTTGTTGTACTAGACAACGATGGGAGTGGAATTTTTAGTCAGCTAGAACAAGGTGAGCACAAATACCAGAAGCATTTTGAGCAAGTATTTGGTACACCACACGGAAAAGACTTGTGGGTTATTGCTGAAAGTCTGGGCGTACCTGCTGTCCGTGTAACCACTCAAAGTGAATTAACTAGTGCTTTAAATCGCACAAATAAGATTCCAGGAATGCATGTCATTGTCTGTACAACTGGTAGCCGCGGCGATGAGCAAGCGCAAATAAATCAAATACTCAAAGAGGTCACTGAAGCACTTTAAATTACGAGATTTTGTCAGGTCTTGGTACTAATCTGGCGATAACCAAAATTTCTGGAGACGTAACTTAAGTGGCCGATAAATTCTTAAAAGTCGATGTTTTGCAACCACAAAATGCAAAACTTCCAAAACGTGTTTCATTTTCACAAATGTCTTTATTTCAACAATGTGGTTTGAAGTATTTCTTTTCCTACATAGATAGCTGGCGGGAGCCACCAACTGCAGCCCTTGCAGGTGGTTCAATCACTCATGATGTGATCGAACGTTTATACCGATTACCCAATGAAGAGCGAACTTTGCCAAAAGCTATGGAAATTTTGCGTGAGTACGGCCCAAAGTTTTTACAGCAATCTGAATACAAAAAATTTGCTGATGACATGCAAATGAAGCAATCTGTTAAAGATGCAGTTGAAGGTCTATTTAAAGTTGAAGATCCAACCAATCTTGAAGTCAAACCTGAACACTTAGAGATGGAACTAAGCGTTGACATCAATGGTGTGAACTTCTTTGGCAAGGTAGACCGCTTTACTCAAGCTGGCGTTAATCGCGTCACTGACTACAAAACGGGTAAAAGTCCAGGAAAATTTGTTGACGGAAAATTAGCTCAACCGTATTTATACGCTCTTGGCTACAAAGCCCAATACGACATTGACGTTGATGAAGTTGAACTAATTTTTCTTAATGCGCATGAAGTGGTTCGTCGCCCCGCAGATTGGGGACTAGTAACTAAAGTTGGCGAAGAATTAGCTGTGATGCGCTCTGACAGTGAAACAAGTTTGAATAATTCTGCTTGGGATGCAAAAGTTTCAAAACTTTGCGATTACTGCGCTTTCCAAGAAGTTTGTGCTGCGCGCAATCCAGATGCACCGCAGCCAGGAAGTGAAGCCGCCGCCGCAAAGCTCACCGCCGCAGGTCTTCTCCACAAGTAACTATTTGTTTAAGCCGGCTTTAAATACTGACAAGAACAAATCAACATCTTCTTTATTAAGCACCATTGGCGGTTTAATTTTTAGCACGTTATTTGCTGGACCGTCACTTGATAAGAAAACGCCTTCATTTTTGGCGTATTCAATTAAATCAGCAGTTAGTTTTGTTGCTGGTTCTTGTGTAGTTCGATCAAGCACCAGTTCAACACCAATGAACAGACCACTACCGCGGACATCACCAATTATTGGAATTGATTTAGAAAGTTCGCGAACACTTTCCATTAAATAGGTACCCATTTTTTGAGCGTTAGCTTGCAGCGACTGATCAGCAACCACATCAAGCACAGCCTGGCCGATAGCCGTTGAAACTGGATTGCCACCAAAAGTATTGAAGTATTCCATTCCAGTTAAGAAAGACTGGGCAATTTCTGGCGTGGTCACCACTGCAGCTAACGGATGACCATTGCCAATTGGCTTACCAATTGTGACGATGTCAGGAACAACATCATGTAATTCAAATCCCCAGAAATGTTCACCCACTCGACCCATACCAATTTGAACTTCATCAGCAATGCAAACGCCGCCAGCTGCTCTGGTTTGTTGGTATGCAGATTTTAAAAATCCAGGCGCGAGAGTTATTTGTCCTGCAGTTGAAACGATCGACTCGCTCATAAACGCACAAAGTGGTTGACCTAAATCGCCAAGTTGCTTGGTGAATTCTTGTGCGTATTTCGCGCCAGCATCTTGACCACGATGCAGTCCTTTGTAACTATCAGGTGTTGGAACTACCCTGACAAAATCGGGCCGACCTTGGCCGCCTTTACCAGAAAATTTATATGGGCTTATGTCGATAATGCTCGTAATGTGACCGTGATAAGCATGATCTAAAACAATCATCCCTTTTGCTTTGGTGTGCGCTCTTGCTAGACGCAGTGCCAAATCATTTGCTTCAGAACCACTATTAACAAAGAAAACAACATTAAGTGGATCTGGGAAAGTGCTTGCTAGAGCTCGTGCATATTCGATGGCATTTTGATTTATGTAACGGGTATTTGTGTTTAGTGTCGCCATTTGCTTTTGGCCGGCAGCAACCACACGTGGGTGACTGTGTCCAACATGGGCAACGTTATTTACAAGATCTAAATAAGGCTTACCTTTTGTGTCATAAAGATATGCACCTTTACCGGAAACTATTTCAATCGGATCTTTGAAATTTAAACTTAGGGCTCTAGACATAACAACTTGACGTTCATCAGTTAGAACATTAATTGGAAGTTTGGTGTGAGCGTCGGTGCCTTCTGGCATCCGTAAAACTAAATTCGGGTTAGGTGAAATGCTGCGCCAAACTGGTAACTCTAAAAGGGGAGCAACGCCATAAACATCGAGACCCATTCCACACAAGTCAGTAAGTAACTGGAAATGTGTGTGTGGAGGCCAGCCAACATTTTCATGTTCTTCACCAATAGTTGCGATCAAGTCGCCAGCACTAATTTTCTTACCTAAATGAAGATTCTCAAGTGATTGCCTCGACAGATGGCCGTACAAAGTGAAAAACGGAATTCCAGTATCAGTTAGATGACGCAGGATTATTACTGGACCGTAGTCCAAATAAACATTGTTATCTCTAAAGTATTCAACGGTGCCATCTAGTGCTGCAAAAACTTGGGTTCCAGCTGGGGCAAATAAATCCACACCTAAATGAACCGACCTTCTTAAGGGACTATCCACTGAAAAGGCATCACCTGAATAAACTTTTCGATTTTCGCAATAGTGACCGATTGCAAGATCAGCACCTGCTTCATTCATGAGCGCAAAAATCTGCTCTGTCTCCCTGGGGATATTTGGATTATCTGCTGACCAGTCAAGCCAAATCTTTTTCGTTTCCTTAAGCGGTGGCATTGTCACATCAGCGATTGTTGCTCTGCCACTTTGTAAGTATTGGCGAATGAGTCGACTATTTGGATTTGCCTCAAAACCACAGATGCTGCGGAAGCGATACATCGCTAAATTCGGATCTGTTGAATTTAATACTTCAATAAGTTTTTGAAAATGATTTTGGCTAACTAGTAAATATTCATTAGTTGGATCTGCTGCACTTTGAATAGCTGCCATCACGACACTTGTGGCAATTCGAAGTTTGATCAATCCAAACAATATTTCTAATTCGGCTTGAGTTAGCGGACTAATTAAGTGGTAACCACGGACAACTGGTAATAAGTCGTAAATCGGATCTTCAAAGCTTTCAATTGCATAAGCACAAGCAACAGCCAATCCAGCGATACGTGGTGCATAAATAACATCACCAAAATCAATCAAAGAAGTAACTTTGTTATTCATCACGACAATGTTGTTATCGTTTGCATCATTGTGGATGAGTTGATTTGGAAGCCTAGTTAACTTTTCAAGTAATTGGCTAGTTGCTAATTCGAATACTTCTCTTACTTCATTTTGTAATTTGGCATCTGAAATCAAATTTATTTTTTCGACAAGTTGCGAACTTTGACAAACGTTCCAACCAAAAGGACGATTCAGAATTTCCAAGTTATTTGTCACATCAAAATCAGCTAGTTCTCGATCAACAAGAGCTACTGCACTACCTAAAGAGACTTTTAAATCTGAGGTTGGTTTATTTTGTGAATAAAGTTGGCCATCAGCCCAAGTCAGGAGTCGACCAATTTTGTTATCGGGCAGATTGATAATCAACTCACCTTTAATTGTCTTGATGGGTTTTGGTTCGTTAAGTGCAGTAACTAAAGAAAGCCGTTGCAAGACTTCTTGCTGTAATTCAATAAATTTTCGTTCAGCCTCATTGTGAACTTTAAAAATAAATTCACCATTTACGCCGACTAATTTGTAGTTGAGATCGCGTTCGCCAGGTAGCTGGGTAATTTCTCCAGTTAAGCCGTAGTTTTCTTGAAGTAATTGTGCGATCTGCATAGATTCATGTTGCCAGACCCACAGTTTTGTTAACCCAGCGCCTTGCGGTAATCACGGACTTATCTACACTTACGAGTATGCGTAATTCCAGATATCGCTATACCCGCCTAGTTATGGCACTTGATGCAGTTGGCGTTTTTATTGCAGGTGCACTACTTCTTGCGATTCCAGAAACTGGATTGGATTTTCATGGCCTGGGCTCGACACTTAGCGATGTTTGGTTCGCTCGCTTTATCGGTTTACTGCTCATTACTCTTTCGGTATTGCTTTCAACTACGTCCCGTCAGGTAGAAGACAAAGCTTTTCAGCGGGCAGCTTTGGCACTAATTGGTATCAACGCGATAGCTGCGATGTCTCTTTATGGCGCTCCTGGTCAAATGACCACAGGCCGAGAAGTCAGCACTGCAATCTTTGGATTAGTTGCATTTTTGTTTTTACTAACCCTTCCAATTAAGCCAATCGGATACAAAGAAACCAAACAATAGTCATGTCAGTTGTTGATGATTTCGATCTTCAAGATCCACAACTAGTTATTAATCCGTATGACGTATTCGTGGAGCTGCGCAAACCAAACAAATTACTTTGGAGCGATCGACTTAATTTGTGGTTGGCCCCAACGTATGAGTTAGCAAATTCCACGTTACGGGCAAGAACATTAGGACGCATTTATCAAGATCGTCTTCCGCAAAGTGAGTGGGAAGTTTTTAACTGGCTTCATTCAGATTCAATTCTCGATAGTGAACCACCAAAACACACTCGGCTACGAGCACTAGTTCAAAAAGCATTCACACCAGGTCGAATCGAATCAATGCGACCAAATGTTGAGCAGTTGTGCCAAGACCTACTGATTAAAGCTGAAGAGAAGATATCTTCCACTGGTCACTTTGATGTGCTGGCTGACTACGCTGAACCTTTACCGGTTCTGGTAATTGCAGATCTCTTGGGTGTTCCACGTGATGCAGCACCCGATCTGCGCCGTTGGTCTCAAGACATTGTGAAGATGTATGAATTTGGAACCACTAAAGAAATTGAACTTGCTGCGCAAAAAGCTGGCTTTGAATTCAGTCAGTACATCGCGAAATTAGCCAAAGAACGACGGACTAATCCAAAAGACGATTTAATTACCGCACTTGTTGAAGTTGAAGAACAAGGCGAAAAATTAAACGAACATGAATTAATTGCAATGTGTGTTCTTCTACTAAATGCTGGGCACGAAGCTTCAGTAAATGGGTTTGGAAATGGAATGGTGGCGCTTTTCAATCATCCAGAACAACTGGCAAAACTTGCGGCTAATCCGCGTGAACTTAGCGCCACTGCACTTGAAGAAATGCTTCGCTTTGATTCACCTCTTCATTTATTTGAACGAACTGCAACCGCTGATACGACCATCGGGGAGGTAACCGTTAAAGCGGGCGAAAAAGTTGGGGCAATGCTTGGAAGTGCGAACCGGGATGATCAAGTTTTTGCCAGTGCCCAGCAGTTTGATATCACTAGGACGCCAAACACTCACATTGCGTTTGGTGCTGGTATTCATTTCTGTATCGGAGCGCCACTTGCTCGCCTGGAAATGAACACATCACTTCCATTGTTGTTTGAGAAATTTCCTAAATTGCAATTGGCCGGAAAGCCAAAACAGCGACCAACATTTGTTTTGCGTGGTTACGAAGAAATTCCTGTTACTGCTAATTAATTAAGTGCGTTTTTCATTGCGCTTAGTTTTGAATTAGATTCTGCAACTTCGGCTTCACCAGTTGAGCCAGACACAATTCCACAACCAGCAAATAAACGAAGTTCTGTGTGTTCATCATTTGCAATGGCAGCGCAGCGAAGTGCAATACCCATTTCGCCATCACCAGATTTATTCATCCAACCAACCGGTGCGGAATAACGCCAACGATCAAGACCTTCAATTTCTTTAATCAAACTTGCAGCACGTTCAGTCGGTGTTCCACAAACTGCAGCTGTTGGGTGAAGGGATGCAGCAAGTGCAAGAACTGGCGCGGCATCAACTAATTCACCGGTTACATCTGTTCCAAGATGTTGCACATTTGCTAATTGAAGTAAGAATGGTTTTTCTGGAACATCCAAGTCAATGCAGTGTGAAGCAAGTGCGGCAGCAACTGAAGCAACTGCGTATTCATGCTCTTCTAGGTCCTTATCTGAAGCAAGTAGCGCAGCTGCTAACTCATCGTCACGAACTTCATCGCTGCTTCTGCGAATAGTTCCGGCAAGAACACGACTAGTTACTAAATCACCTTGACGCCTAATTAATAATTCAGGTGTCGCTCCAATTAATCCATCAACAGCAAAAGTCCAACATTCTGGATATGTTCGGTTTAATTCGCGTAGTAACCAACCAATGTTTAAAGGTTCAGCAAGTTTGGCAACTACATCTCTTGCTAAAACAACTTTGTCCAGTTCACCATGGTTAATTCGACGAACCGCCTCATCAACACTGCTTTGCCATTCCGAAACAGTCCTTGAGCCGTCATAAAATTGCGGATCTAGATTTTGGGTAACTAATACTTTTGGTTTAAGCACCTGATTAACGATTTCGGAAACTTTTTCGTAAGTTACAGGCTGCTCACTTATAACAGTAAGAGTTGTGCCTGAATTGTTTCGACGAACCACAATCTTAGGGACCACCACAACAGATGTTCCTGAATCATTTGCAAATGTGAACGAACTAAATGCAATCGGTTCATCACCAACGCTCTTAGCGGTCCAATTGCGCCACCAACTTTGCGCGCGACTAAATCTCTCCGGTCCAGATACCTCGTAACGATCAACTTCACCGATTGCAATTAATCCTTGTTGATCCATGGCAGGTCCAGTAACCCAAGCCATGCCATCGCTTGGAACCAAATTCAATAAATTTGGTATATCAGCTATTGGCTGAGTCAATACGTAAATTGGCTTAGCACCATCAGCGACCAAGCGCTGCACGTCTAACTGACTCATGATGATTTAAGCCTACGCCTGTACCTGAACTACACCAATTTTTAGTAAGTGCGCAAATAAGGCAGACTAGAAGTATGTCCCGTGCACATCTAAACAAAGAACCACATGAAGTGGCAGCGATGTTTGATGAAGTGGCACAAAAATACGATTTAACTAACGACATACTTTCTCTTGGCCAAACCAGACTTTGGCGCAGGGCAGTTGTGAATGCAATTGACCCACAACCAGGTGAAAAAATTCTTGACTTGGCTGCTGGAACAGGCACTAGCACTCAGCCGTTTTATTTAGCTGGCGCAGATCCAGTAGCTTGTGATTTTTCTAAGGGAATGATCGAAGTTGGACGCAAACAATTCCCGCATCTAACTTTTGTGCAAGGTGATGCACTAAATCTTCCATTTGAAGAAAACACTTTTGATGCAGTAACGATTTCGTTTGGTTTAAGAAATGTGCAGAACACCGAAAAAGCTCTTCGTGAGCTTTACCGAGTAACCAAACCTGGTGGCCGAATGGTGATTTGCGAATTTAGTCACCCAACTTGGAAACCTTTCCGCACCTCTTACATGGAGTACCTAATGAAGGCACTTCCTGCGATCGCGCGAAAAGTTTCAAGTAACCCTGATGCTTATGTTTATCTAGCTGAATCGATCAGAGCTTGGCCAAACCAAGAATTGCTAGCCGCGTTGATTAAAGATGCCAACTGGCAGAACGTGGAGTGGCTAGATCTGACTGGGGGCATCGTCGCCCTGCATCGAGCGACTAAATAAACTAAATTGTGCTAGTGAAATAGTTCACAAACGCACAAACTCGGTATTTTGCAAGGCTTTATCAGTTCTAGGATTGAGAAGCCTCGAAAGAAAGGTGGCCATAAGTGGGATCGGGAAATCTATACCTACCCATATTTTTTCTAGGCCTTTTATCTTTTGGTTTCGCAGCATTCTCAGTTGGAATTGCATCAATCACCGGTCCAAAGCGTTATAACCGCGCAAAAGTTGATGCATATGAATGCGGAATTAATCCAACACCACAACCAATAGGTGGCGGAAAGTTTCCAGTTAAGTACTACTTAACCGCGATGCTGTTCATCATTTTTGATATTGAAATTGTTTTCCTTTATCCATGGGCAGTGAGTTTCGATGCACTTGGATTATTCGGATTAGTTGAAATGATCATTTTCATTCTCACAGTTTTAGCTGCGTACGCATTTGTGTGGCGTCGCGGCGGGCTTGACTGGGATTAAAGAAGTAGCGAGAAGTAAAGATGGGTCTAGAAGAAAAACTTCCAAGTGGTGTTTTACTTTCCACTGTTGAAGGTTTGGCTGGTTACGCACGAAAAGGTTCGTTATGGCCAGCAACTTTCGGTCTTGCATGTTGTGCAATTGAAATGATGGCATCAGGTGCAGGTCGTTATGACTTAGCTCGTTTCGGTATGGAAGTTTTCCGCGCATCACCACGTCAAGCAGACTTAATGATTGTTGCTGGACGTGTTAGCCAAAAGATGGCACCAATCCTTCGCCAGATTTACGATCAAATGCCAGGACCAAAGTGGGTTCTTGCAATGGGTGCATGTTCATCTTCGGGTGGCATGTTCAACAACTACGCAATTGTTCAAGGTGTTGATCACGTAGTTCCAGTTGATATTTATCTTCCAGGTTGCCCACCGCGTCCTGAAATGTTGATCGATGCGCTTATGAAATTGCACGATCAAATCGGTGACACCAAGCTTGGCACTAACCGTGAACGTGAAGTTGTTGAACTTGAACGCGCTGCTCTTGTCGCACCGCACTCTTCAGAAATGAAGGGCTTACTTCGATGACCGAATACAACTCTTTAATTCACGCAGGGCAACCACTTCTTGAAGTGACCACTGTTCGTGAAGGAATGTTTGGCACTCAAGGTTCGGGCGATACTTCTGGTTTTGGTGGCTTAGTTTCAGTTGTTCCAGTTCCACAGGCGAGTGCTCGTCCATTCGGTGGCTACTTCGATGTGATTGCAGACGAACTTGCAGCATCGCTTAATGACTTTGGTACATCATTTGAAAAAGCAATTGAAAAAATCGTTATTTCAAACGATGAAATGACCATTTATGTTGTAGCTAGTGAATTGCCAGCAGTTGCAAAGACACTTCGAGATGAACCAGGTTTACGTTTTGAACTTTGCTTGGGTGTTAGTGGCGTTCACTACCCAAATCTGCAAGGGAAAGAACTTCATGCGGTTTACCACTTCCGCTCAATTACGCATGGACGTAAAGTTCGCGTCGAAGTAGCTACCTCAGATAGCAATCCGCACATTCCATCAATTATTTCGATTTACCCAACTAATGATTGGCACGAACGCGAAACATTTGATTTTTTCGGAATCATTTTTGATGGTCACCCACACCTAACTCGAATTCAAATGCCAGATGACTGGCAGGGTCACCCACAACGTAAGGATTACCCTCTTGGTGGAATCCCAGTTGAATACAAAGGTGCAACCACACCACCACCTGATCAGCGGAGGTCTTACAACTAATGTCAGATACTTACGCCCCTTCATACGAGACAACAACTGGTCGTGTTTACACAGTTCAAGGTCAAGACTGGGACACAATCCAAGGTGCAGCTGAAGGTGAATCCGAACGCTTAATTGTGAACATGGGTCCGCAGCATCCATCTACGCATGGTGTGCTTCGACTAATTCTTGAAATTGAAGGCGAATCAGTAACTGAAGCTCGTTGCGGTATTGGTTATCTACACACCGGTATCGAAAAAAACATTGAATACCGTTCTTGGACTCAAGGTGTTACCTATGTAACCCGAATGGACTACTTGTCACCGTTTTTCAACGAAACTGCTTATTGCTTGGGCGTTGAAAAACTTTTAGGTATTACTGACCAAATTCCAGAGCGTGCTTCTGTGATTCGCGTAATGATGATGGAACTTAACCGCATCTCTTCACACCTGGTTGCTCTTGCAACTGGCGGCATGGAACTTGGCGCATTAACTGCGATGATCTTTGGTTTCCGCGAACGCGAATCCGTTTTGGATATTTTCGAAATGGTCAGTGGTTTGCGTATGAACAGCGCATACATTCGCCCAGGCGGCGTGGCGCAAGATCTTCCTCCGGGTGCTGTTGAAAAGATTCGCGAAATTATCGATACGTTCCCTCGTCGATTCAAAGACACCTCAGACATGCTTGTTGGTAACTCAATTTGGATGGGCCGAACAGACGGTGTTGGCGTGCTAGATCTTGCCGGATGTATGGCACTAGGCGTAACAGGTCCAGTACTACGTGCAACTGGTCTGCCGCAAGACCTACGTAAAACAGATCCTTACTGCGGATATGAAAATTACGAATTTAATGTCATCACTAAAGACACTTCAGATGCATATGGACGTTTCTTAATTCGTCTAGAAGAAATGCGCGAATCGTTAAAGATTGTTGAACAGTGCCTAGATCGTTTGAAGCCAGGACCTGTAATGGTTGAGGACAAGCGCATTGCTTGGCCAGCTCAACTTGCAATTGGGTCAGATGGTCAAGGTAATTCTCTTGATCACATTCGTCGCATCATGGGTGAATCGATGGAATCTTTGATTCATCACTTCAAGTTGGTAACAGAAGGTTTCCAAGTCCCAGCCGGTCAGGTTTACAGCGCAGTTGAATCACCTCGTGGCGAACTAGGCGTACACATTGTTTCAGATGGCGGCACCCGTCCTTATCGAGTTCATTTCCGTGATCCTTCGTTTACGAACTTGCAAGCTGTCGCTGCAATGTGTGAAGGCGGCCAGATTGCTGATGTGATCGCAGCAGTTGCATCAATCGACCCTGTGATGGGTGGAGTTGATCGCTAATGACATTTACTGAAGAAACTCGCGTAAAAGCTCGTGAAATTATCGCGCGCTACCCAATGTCTCGTTCAGCATTACTTCCTATGTTGCACTTAGTGCAATCAGAAGAAGGATTTGTTAGTGCTGATGGAATTGCACTTTGTGCAGAAGAACTTGGTTTAACAACTGCTGAAGTTGCTGCAGTTGCAACTTTTTACACCATGTATCACCGCAAGCCAGTTGGCGAATATCACATTGGTGTTTGCATTAACCCAGGCTGTGGAATTCTTGGTGGCGATGCAATCTGGTCAACACTTTGCAATCGCCTTGGTATCGGAAATGATGAAGTAACTGAAGATGGCAAAATTTCACTCGAACGCATTGAATGCCAGGCAGCTTGCACCCATGCACCAGTTATGACAGCTAACTGGGAATTTCTAGACAACATGACTCCAGAATCTGCCGTTGATGTTGTTGAAAAACTGAAGAGTGGCCAGGAAGTAATGAGTACTCGCGGTCCACGTATTCGCTCATTTAAAGAAAACGAAGCAACGCTTGCTGGTTTTGATGATGGCTTAGTTGATGCTGGTGTCAATGCAGATGAATCAATGCTTGCTGGACTAAAGCGCGCTAAAGAACTTGGCATGAGCGCACCGGAGGCAAAATAATGGCGATTGCTCAAGGTTCACTAACACCTGTTCTAAGTGCCCATTGGGATGAAGCCGATTCATACACAATCGGTGCTTATATGCGCCATGGCGGTTACACCGCATTTAAAAAAGCTTTCCAACAAGGTCCAGATCAAATAATCACAACCGTTAAAGATTCTGGTCTTCGCGGTCGCGGTGGTGCCGGTTTCCCAACTGGTTTGAAGTGGTCATTTGTGCCACAAGGGGATGGAAAGCCACATTACTTAGTCGTTAATGCTGACGAATCTGAACCAGGTGCATGCAAAGACATTCCACTAATGCTGGCTAATCCACATGCATTGATCGAAGGCATCATTATCGCCTCGTTTGCAATGCGCGCAAACCATGCATTCATTTATTTACGTGGAGAAGTGCCACACGTTTTCCGTCGCGTTAACAATGCGATTCGCGAGGCTTACCAAGCTGGTTACCTAGGCAAAAACATTATGGGATCAGGTTTTGATCTTGAAGTTGTTTTGCACGCAGGTGCCGGTGCTTACATTTGCGGTGAAGAAACTGCACTACTTGATTCACTTGAAGGTCGCCGCGGTCAACCAAGACTTAAGCCACCATTCCCAGCTGTTGCAGGTCTTTACGCTTCACCATCATGTGTGAACAATGTTGAAACCATTGCAAATATTCCTTACATCGTTAATAACGGTGTTGATTGGTTTAGATCATTTGGTACCGAAAAGTCACCAGGCTTCAAACTTTTCGCAGTTTCAGGTCACGTCAATCGTCCAGGTATTTATGAAGCACCACTTGGCATCACCATGCGAGAACTTCTTGAACATGCAGGTGGTGTTCGCAATGGACACAAAGTTAAATTCTGGTTGCCAGGTGGATCTTCAGTTCCAATGTTGACTCCAGAACATTTAGATACACCAATGACTTACGAAGCGATTTCTGAAGCTGGTTCAATGCTTGGTACTGGTACACCTATGGTTTTCGATGAAACAACTTCTGTTGTTCGCGCAGTAACCGGTTGGCTTGCTTTCTACAAACATGAATCTTGCGGTAAGTGCACACCTTGTCGCGAAGGCACTTACTGGATTAGCGATGTTTTGCATCGGTTTGAAGAAGGTCATGGCACTGAAGATGATATCGATAAGTTAGTTGAAATTTGTCAGCAGATTTCGGGTCGTTCATTCTGTGCCCTTGGTGATGCTGCATCGACACCTTTTCCAGCAGCACTTAAGTACTTCAGAGATGAATTTTTACAAGCAACTCGCACACCAGCGAATGAAACTTATAGCCCAGAAAAAGCAACTGTATTTGCAGGGGTGGCGCGATGACCGTAACCACTCAAACTGTGAACGTGACTGTTGATGGCGTAACCGTTGAAGTTCCAGCTGGCACATTAATAATTCGTGTTGCTGAAATGCTTGGCACTGCAATTCCGCGTTTCTGTGATCATCCACTTCTTGATCCAGTTGCTGCATGCCGTGCATGTTTAGTTGAAATTGAAGGCCAAGGAAAACCACAACCAGCTTGTGCGATTCCGGTTACTGAAGGCATGGTTGTAAAAACCCAGCATTCAAGTGAAATGGCAAGCAAGGCCCAAGCCGGGGTAATGGAGTTTCTCCTTATTAATCACCCGCTCGATTGTCCGATTTGTGACAAAGGTGGTGAATGTCCGCTTCAAAACCAGGCAATGACCGCAGGTCGCGCTGAAACTCGTTTCAGTGGAACAAAGCGCACATTCCCTAAGCCAATCAACGTTTCAGCTCAAGTACTTCTTGATCGCGAACGGTGCGTATCTTGTGCTCGTTGCACAAGGTTTGCCGAACAAATTGCTGGCGATCCATTCATCGCATTGCTTGAACGCGGTGCAAAGCAACAAGTTGGTACATCAAGTGATCAACCATTTGATTCTTACTTCTCAGGTAACACAATTCAGATTTGTCCGGTTGGCGCATTAACTAGCGCTAAGTACCGTTTCCGTTCACGCCCATTTGATTTGATTTCAGCTCCAACTGCATGTGAACACTGTGCAAGTGGTTGCGCACTTCGTACCGATGTACGTCGTGGTCAAGTTATGCGTCGTTTAGCCTGGGATGCACCAGAAGTTAACGAAGAGTGGAACTGTGACAAGGGTCGTTTTGCTTTCCCATACTCAAACGAAGGTCGAATCTCTTCTCCTCTGGTTCGCGATGCATCTGGCAGTCTTGTTGCGGCATCTTGGCCAGAAGCAATACGTGTTGCCGCTAAGGGCTTAAAGAGTGCTGTTAGCAACACAGGTGTTCTTACCGGTGGTCGCTTAACCGTTGAAGATGCAAAAGCCTATGCATCATTTGCTCGCGAAGTACTTGGCACAAACGATGTTGACTTCCGCGCACGCGCAGTTAGTGATGAAGAAACAGCGTTCTTGGCAAGTCATGTTGCAGGTAAAGGCCTAGGAGTTACCTACGGTGACCTTGAATCAGCATCATCAGTACTGCTTGTTTCACTTGAACCTGAAGATGAATCACCAATAGTTTTCTTGCGTCTACGCAAAGCTGCTCTAAAACGCGGTGCAAAAGTAAGTGCAATCGCGCCGTATATGACTGCAGGTCTTGCAAAGATGAAAACCAATTTGATCGCAGCTGGACCTCGCGATGAAGTTGCAGCCGTAAAGAGTGCATCAAGCAGTGTTGATGGAAATGGCGTGATTTTGGTTGGCGAGCGTGCAGCTAGCACACCTGGCTTACTAACTGCAGTCGTTGAACTTGCGAATTCAACCGGTGCAAAACTTGCTTGGGTTCCACGTCGCGCTGGTGATCGTGGCGCAGTTGATGCAGGCCTTCTTCCAATTGGAGGTCGAAATACTGCTGCAATTCTTAATGAAGCAGGCAAGAGCGTTAAGGCACTACTAATTGCAGGTGTTTCTGCAGATGACATCGATGGTGATTTAGTCGGTGCAGTTAAGCGTGCTGGCTTTGTGGTTTCACTTGAAACTCGCCACACAGACGTAACTGCAAATGCAGATGTTGTGCTTCCGGTATCAGTTGTTGCTGAAAAACGTGGAACATTTAGAAACTGGGAAGGCCGTGATCGCTCATTCGAAGCTGTTCTTGGCGCGCCAGGATTACTAAGTGATGCGCAAATTCTTGGCGAACTTGCAGCCGAACTTGGAAAGTCACTTTCTGAAAATGATTTCTGGTCATCAGCTAATCGCCCAGCATTAAGTGCAGGAATTGCAGATCAATCACCTATCGGTAGCGGACAAGCTGTACTTAGCTCTTGGAAGCACCTATTAGATAAGGGAACACTTCA
The DNA here is from genome assembly GCA_041181865.1 of Actinomycetota bacterium. Taxonomy (GTDB): domain Bacteria; phylum Actinomycetota; class Actinomycetes; order S36-B12; family UBA5976; genus UBA5976. The sequence continues at coordinate 28,597 of JBEGOT010000046.1, forward strand.
AGAAGGCGAACCTTATTTATCGGCAACTGCACGTGTAGCCGTTGTTCGGGTCAGCCCATCAACTGCTCAAAGTTTGAATTTAGTTGATGGCGGTATCGCAACTGTTTCATGTTGTGGCAAGGAAGCTGTTGCGCCAGTGATTGTTACTGGCGGAATGGCAGACGGTGTTGTTTGGGTTCCAGCAAATAGTGAAGGTGCCTCACTTAACTTGCCTTCAGGATGTGTTGTTGATGTTCGCGCTGGGGGACAAGCATGAAGTTTGCAGATAATTTAACTGAAGCGGTTTTCGGTAACGATCCAGGTTTGGTTATTGCCGTTAAAGTTCTTGGCATTTTCGCAATCATGGTGCTGATGACTTTGCTAACTATTTGGGCAGAGCGTCGAGTTGTCGGTCGCATGCAGATGCGCATCGGTCCAAACCGCGTAGGCCCATTTGGCTTATTGCAATCACTTATGGATGGCGTGAAGTTAGCGCTTAAGGAAGAAATTATTCCTAAAGGTGTTCATTTAGCTGTATATATTCTTGCGCCAGTTATTTCAGCAACTACTGCATTTTTAACTTTTGCAGTTATTCCATTTGGTCCAGAAGTAAGTATTTTTGGTCATCGTACTTTCTTGCAGCTAACTGATTTCCCAGTTTCAGTACTTTATGTATTAGCGATTGCTTCGGTTGGTATTTACGGAATTGTACTTTCTGGTTGGGCTTCAAATTCAACTTACCCATTACTTGGTGGACTTCGTTCAAGTGCGCAGATGATCAGCTATGAAATCGCAATGGGTCTTTCTTTCGTTGCTGTTTTCTTATACGCATCATCAATGTCAACTTCTCAAATCGTTAACGCCCAGGAAAACACTTGGTACATAGTCACACTGCTTCCATCTTTTGTAATTTATGTAATTGCAATGGTTGGGGAAACTAACCGTGCGCCTTTTGACTTACCTGAAGCCGAAGGTGAACTTGTTGGTGGTTTCCACACTGAGTATTCATCACTTAAGTTCGCACTTTTCTTCCTAGCTGAATACGTAAACATGGTCACTGTTGCAGCAATGGCAACCACATTGTTCCTAGGTGGTTGGCGTGCTCCGTATCCAATTTCACTTTGGGAACAAGCAAACACTGGCTGGTGGCCAATGCTTTGGTTCTTTGGCAAGTTATTTGCGTTCATCTTCGTATTTATCTGGCTACGCGGAACGCTTCCACGTTTGCGTTACGACCAGTTCATGCAATTTGGCTGGAAAGTATTAATTCCAGTTTCAATTGCTTGGGTGCTGATCGTTTCAACTGCTCGTTACCTTCGCAGCGCCGGATCTGTTGATACACAAACACTGCTATTTGTTGCTGGCGCGATTCTGGTTGTTGGCGTTGGTATTTCAACAATTTTGGAAAGCCGCGCCAAGAAAATTGCAGCGCTTGAAGAAAAGCGCGCGCAACTTGCATCTGAGCAACCATTTGATCCATTTGCTGGTGGGTTCCCGGTTCCACCAATGCCGGGTCAAAAAGCAATTCCATCACGTCACAAAGCTTTGACTGTTACTTCGCAAGGGGAGGCACGCTAATGCCATTGCCACAATTAGTGCGCGGTTTCGGTGTCACTTTCCGTTCGATGTTCAAGAAAGTGACCACTGAACAGTACCCAGAGGAAGCTAGCAAGTTTCCTCCAAAGCCACGTTTCCACGGCCGCCACCAACTAAATCGTCATGCTGACGGTTTAGAAAAGTGTGTTGGATGTGAACTGTGTGCTTGGGCTTGTCCAGCAGATGCAATTTATGTTGAAGGTGCTGACAACAACGAAGAAGAACGTTTCTCACCAGGAGAGCGTTACGGTCGGGTTTACCAGATCAACTATTTACGTTGTATTTTCTGCGGCCTATGCATTGAAGCTTGCCCTACTCGCGCTTTGACCATGACAAACGAGTTTGAACTTGCTGATAACAAGCGCACAAAACTTATTTACGAAAAAGAAGATTTACTTGCACCGCTATTGCCAGGAATGGAACTTCCACCACATGCAATGGCCGAAGGCGCAACTGAAACTGATTACTACCTAGGCAACATCAAGACACGCTCAGCAAAGGTTGATTCATAATGAACGGTGAATCAATAGTCTTCTGGGTTACTGCAATCTCTTCAGTTGCAGGAGCAATTGGAATGATTGTTTCTCGTAAAGCTGTTCATAGTGCGCTTTGGGTTGCTTTTGCAATGATCAATATCGCAATCCTTTATTTTTCACTTGAAGCTGTGTTCTTGGGTACAACGCAAATTGTTGTTTATACCGGCGCAGTAATGATGCTGTTCTTATTCGTTTTGATGATTGTTGGTGTTGATTCATCGGATTCACTTCTTGAAACCATCAAAGGCCAGCGCTTAGTCGCATCGCTATTCGGCGTTGCTTTCGGCGGACTTTTAATTGCTGGGATAACTGCAACGGGAAGTATTGCTGCGCGCGGACTAGCTGGCGCAAATAACTATTCTGGTGGAAACGTACAAAGTTTGGCCCAATTAATTTTTGGTCGCTACCTTTTGGCGTTTGAAGTTACTTCAGCACTGCTAATTACAGCGGCACTTGGCGCAATGGTTTTGGCTCACCGTGAACGTGTTCACCCTCGCAAAACCCAGGCTGAACTGCAGCGCGAGCGCACACTTAGTGGTCACCCAACACCACTTCCAGCCCCTGGTGTTTTGGCAACAAATAACGCAGTTAATGTTCCAGGTTTATTACCAGATGGTTCAGGTTCACAGGCATCACTACCAACGCCATTTAAATCAAATGACTCTGGCGACGTAGTTCGCAAAGAGGTGAACTAATGAACGCTGCTAATTATTTAGTTCTTGCTGGAATTTTGTTCACCATTGGTGCATTCGGCGTTCTAGTTCGCCGAAATGCAATCATCGTTTTCATGAGCGTTGAAATGATGTTAAATGCAGCCAACTTAGCGTTTGTGGCCGCAGCTCGAATTAATGCAACTTTAGATGGTCAAGTAGCGGCATTCTTTGTGATGGTTGTTGCCGCAGCTGAAGTTGTAGTTGGCCTAGCAATCATCGTGACAATTTTCCGTACCCGTAAATCAGCTTCGATCGATGAAGCAAGTCTGCTGAAGTATTAGAGGTTTTTGAAATGATTTCCGCTTTAATCGGGTTGCCACTGGCTGGCGCAACTATTTTGTTGCTCGGTGGTCGTCGCACTAATGCTTGGGGACACTACCTGGCTGTTTTGATGTCAGCTTCTTCATTTTTTGTCGGCGTTAGTTTATTTTCTAAAATGCTTGGCCTTGAAGGTGAAGAGCGCGCGTTGCACCAGCATTTATTTGACTGGATTGCAGTTGGAACATTTAACGTTCCATTTGCACTGCACTTAGATCAACTTTCCATTGCATTTGTGCTTTTGATTACTGGCGTTGGCACACTTATCCACGTTTACTCAATCGGTTACATGGAACATGATGAGAATCGTCGCAAGTTCTTTGCCTACCTAAACCTTTTCGTTGCAGCGATGTTGCTTTTGGTTCTAGCTAACAACTACTTACTTCTATATGTTGGCTGGGAAGGTGTGGGCCTTGCTTCATACCTATTAATTAGCTTCTGGCAACACAAGCCATCAGCAGCTGTTGCTGGTAAAAAAGCATTCGTAGTTAACCGCGTTGGTGATGTTGGTCTATCAATTGCAGTTATGTTGATGTTCGTCACTTTTGGATCAGTAACTTTTGAAGGAGTTGCAGAAGCTGCCACCAAAGCTGATCAACAAACAGTTACTTGGATTGGCTTAGCTTTATTACTAGCTGCTTGCGGTAAGAGTGCTCAATTCCCATTGCAATCTTGGTTATTAGATGCGATGGAAGGCCCAACACCGGTTTCAGCACTTATTCACGCGGCAACTATGGTCACCGCAGGTGTCTACTTAATTGTTCGAGCACATGCAATTTTCGATTTATCTGAAACTGCCAGAACCGCAGTTGTGGTAATCGGTGCAATCACCCTGTTACTAGGTGCCTACATCGGTACTGCAAAAGATGACATCAAAAAGGGTCTCGCTGGCTCAACAATGAGCCAAATTGGCTACATGATCTTGGCTGCTGGCCTTGGTCCTGTTGGTTATGTTTTTGCGATTTTCCACTTACTAACTCACGGTATGTTCAAAGCTGGTTTGTTCCTTGGTGCAGGATCAGTAATGCATGGCATGCACGACGATGTAAACATGCGTCACTATGGAGCTCTCCGTGGTTTTATGAAGGTTACTTATGTAACTTTCGGTCTTGGTTTCCTTGCAATTATTGGTATCCCACCATTTGCAGGATTCTGGTCAAAAGATGAAATTATTCACGCAGCATTCGGTCAAAGCACAGTCATCGGTTTGGCAACATTAATCGGTGCAGGCGTTACCGCTTTCTACATGACTCGAATGATGACGATGACATTCTTTGGTGAAGCCCGTTGGGAAGACGGTGTACACCCACATGAATCAAGCAACGTAATGACAATTCCAATGATCGTTTTAGCATTTGGTTCAGTATTTGGTGGCCTACTCATGCTCTTTGTTGGCGACATTGAACACTGGTTGGAACCAGTTGTTGGTTTTGCAAAGCCTGAACATCATGTTTCAAATACGACATTGATTCCAATAACTCTTGCAGTTGTACTTGCTGGTGCTAGCTATGCCTGGTTTAAGTACGGCAGACGTCCTGTTCCAGTTGTTGCACCAACTGAAGTAAGCCTTTTAACTCGCGCAGCCCGAGCTGATGCTTACGGCGACGCACTTAACGAAGCAGTATTTATGCGCCCTGGTCAGCACCTAACCCGCTCATTAACTTTCTTTGATGCTAAAGGCATTGATGGCGTGGTTAATGGATTGGCCGCTGGAATCGGCGGACTTTCGGCCCGTACTCGCAAAACTCAAACAGGCTATGCACGTAATTACGCTGCATACATGCTTGGCGGCGCAGCTTTGATTGCATTCATTCTTTACTTAGTGAGGCTTTAATTATGTTGTTAACCAACTTGATGGCCCTGCCTCTAATCGGCGCAGCAGTAGTTTTCGCACTTCCAATTGGTCGTGAATTGCTAGCTAAGCAAATCGCCCTTGTGGTTTCGCTTGCAACAGCTTTTGGAGCAATTTATTTAGGGCTAAACATGAGCACCACCGATGGTGGCTTGCAATACGTCGAAAGCTACCAATGGATTCCAGCATTTGGAATCAACTGGTCAGTTGGCGTCGATGGTATTTCTGCAGTGTTAATTGTGATGGCCACAATTTTGGTTCCACTAGTAATGATTGCTGGTTGGAACGATGTTGAAAACATCGGCCAGGGAACGGTTAAGGGTTACTTTTCTTTATTCCTAGTTCTAGAAACCTTTATGGTTGGCGTTTTTGCGGCAACTGATTTGTTCCTGTTCTATGTGTTTTTCGAAGCAATGTTGATTCCGGTTTATTTCTTAATCGGACGCTTTGGTGGTCCGCAACGCGCGTATGCAGCAATGAAGTTCCTGCTCTACTCGCTTGTTGGTGGGTTATTTATGCTGGCTTCACTAATCGGTTTGTATGTAGCATCTGGCAAAGAACTTGGCAACGGAACTTTTGATTTCACCGCGCTTGCTGGTCTAAACATGGATCCAGCAACTCAGAAGATTTTGTTCCTAGGTTTCTTCTTCGCTTTTGCCGTTAAAGCACCGATGGTTCCGTTCCACACTTGGTTACCTGACGCAGCTGCTCAAGCAACGCCGGCCACTTCAACTTTGCTTGTTGGTGTGCTGGATAAAGTTGGCACGTTTGGAATGATCCGTTACCTGCTACCAATATTCCCGGACGCAAGTAAGTACTACGCACCTGTGATTATTGTGCTGGCTGTCATCAGTATTTTCTATGGAGCTTTGCTTGCAATTGGTCAGACAGATTTACTTCGCTTAGTTGCATTCTCATCTGTTTCACACTTTGGCTTTATTGTGATGGGTATTTTCGTAATGACTTCACAAGGTTTAAGTGGATCAAGTTTGTACATGGTTAACCATGGCTTCTCAACTGGCGCATTATTCATAGTGGTTGGTTTCTTGATGACTCGTCGTGGCTCTAAGTACATTGCTGACTTTGGTGGCGTAAATAAAGTTGCGCCAGTTCTGGCTGGTGTGGTTTTACTCGCAGGTCTTTCTTCACTTGCACTTCCTGGTATGTCAAGCTTCGTTTCAGAATTTTTAGTTCTTGTTGGCACTTTTGCCTACAGTAAAACAACTGCAGTGATTGCAACATTTGGCATCGTCTTGGCCGCTGTTTACATTCTTTGGATGTACCAGCGCACCATGACTGGCGAGCCTTCAAATGAAGTAAAAGAAACTGTAAAAGAAATCAGTGCTCGTGAATTAGCAGCCGTTACACCGCTAATTGCTCTGATCATCGCGCTAGGTTTTGTTCCTCAAGTTGCATTAAACATAATTAATCCGGCAGTTGAACAAGTGCAGCAGTATGTCGATGTTCAAGATGAGCCAGCAGCAGTCGAAGGAGCAAAAGCATAATGAAAATTTCTTTTGAATATGCAGCACTTGCACCGATCCTGATCCTGCTTGGTGCTGGTGTAATTTCAGTCTTACTTGAAGCATTTTTACCCCGAAATGCTCGTCGCCCACTGCAATTAATTTTGGTTTTCGGCTCAATCATTCTTGCGTTCGTTTATGTTGTGGCTAACTCTGAAGTTGTTACAAAGTTAACCGAGGCAGAACTTGGCGGCCAGGCCAAAGGACTTCGTCAGGTAGTTGCCCAAGGTTCGGCTGTAATTGACGGTCCAGGATTATTTATCCAGGGAATTTTGTTAATCATTTCATTCATTGCAGCTTTGTTAATTGCTGAAAAGCATGTTGATCCACAAGGTGATGGATTTGCTGCAAGGGCCTCAACTCTTCCTGGTAGCGAAGATGAAAAAGCCTTCACTGCTCAAGGCGTAATGCAAACTGAAATTTGGCCACTTTACTTATTCAGCGTTGGTGGCATGCTGCTTTTCCCAGTTTCAAATGATTTCCTAACAATGTTTGTGGCGCTAGAAGTTTTCTCCTTGCCACTTTATTTACTTGCCGGCATGGCACGACGTCGCCGTTTACTTAGCCAGGAAGCAGCACTTAAGTATTTTGTTCTTGGTGCTTTTTCAAGTGCATTCTTCTTATTTGGCGCAGCCTTAATCTATGCAGTAACAGGTGTTCTTGATTTTGGTTCAGTAGCACTTTCTCTTGCGAACACAGGCCAAGAAGGTTTAGTACTTAGCGGTGTTGGACTGATTGCAGTTGGATTACTTTTCAAAGTTGGCGCAGTTCCCTTCCATCAGTGGACACCAGATGTTTACCAAGGTTCACCAACATCCATTACAGCTTTCATGGGAGCTGCCACAAAGATCACAGCATTTGCTGCGTTACTTCGAGTTTTCTATGTTGCGTTCGGCGGATTGCGCTGGGACTGGACACCAGTATTTGCAGTGATTTCATTAATCACAATGCTTGTTGGTTCTGTCCTTGCAGTCACTCAAACTGACATCAAGCGCATGCTGGCTTACTCATCAGTTGCGCATGCTGGCTTTATTTTGCTTGGTTTAATTTCTGCTTCACCTAATGGACTTTCAAGCACGCTGTTCTACTTATTTGCGTATGGTCTAACCACACTTGGCGCCTTTGCAATCGTTTCGATCGTTCGAGATTCATCAGGTGAGGCAACCCATTTAAGCCAATGGGCTGGACTTGGTCGAACTTCACCATGGATTGCTAGCACATTTACTCTTTTCCTCCTTGCACTAGCTGGCATTCCGCTAACAAGCGGTTTTACTGGAAAGTTCGCAGTATTCACAGCAGCAGTTGAAGCCGGGCAGACTTGGCTAGTGATTATTGCGATCATCGCAAGTGCGATTGCAGCTTTCTTCTACGCCCGAGTAATTGTGTTGATGTTCTTTACTGCCGCACCTGAAAATGCACCAAGTGTTGTTGTACCGAGTTTGCTAACGACAGTTGCGATTGGCTCAACTGCTGCTTTCACATTGCTACTTGGTGTTGTTCCTCAGCCGGTGTTAGATCTTTGCGCAAATGCTGGAGTCTTTTTCCGCTAAAGACCCTCAATTCGCTGTTTTACCTATTCAGTGAAAGAATTGCATTGTGACCGTTCTATTTCCTGCAAACCTTGCTGCGCTTGAAGCGCAACTTGTTGCAGGCCTAGCCGCAGTCGAAGAACGGCTAAAAGCAGAAATCAAATCCGACTATGAACTTGCTGATATAACAGCTCGTCATTTGGTTGAAGCTGGTGGCAAAAGATTCCGCCCACTTATGGTTTTACTCGCTTCACAGTTCGGTAATCCGCAAGCAAGCGGCGTTATTCCATCAGCTGTAGTCGTTGAGTTAACCCATTTAGCGACTTTGTATCACGACGACGTTATGGATGAAGCAACCGTAAGACGCGGCACCGAATCTGCAAATAGCAGGTGGGGCAACACTGTTGCAATCCTAAGTGGTGACTTTTTATTTGCTCGCTCTTCAAAGATTTTGGCTGACCTTGGCCCAGAAGCAGTGCGAATCCAGGCACAAACATTCGAACGTCTAGTTATCGGGCAACTGCGCGAGACAACTGGCCCGGTAAATGGTGAAGATCCAGTTCAGCATCATTTAGATGTATTGGCCGGAAAAACTGGTTCACTTATCGCAGCAGCTGGTCGCTACGGCGCCTTGATGAGTGGCGTAAGTCCAGAACTTACCGAACGGATTGCTCAGTTTGGTGAAAATATTGGAATCGCCTTCCAGTTAAGCGATGACTTGCTTGATATTCAATCGAATAATTCAGGTAAAACTCCTGGAACAGATCTTCGTGAGGGTATCAAAACACTTCCAGTTTTACTTGCCCTTGCAGATTCAAACACCACACCTCGCCTTCGAGAATTACTAAATAAGCCACTCACAGATGACGCCGAGCATGCTGAAGCACTCACCGCACTTAGAGCACATCCAGCTATGAATAAAGCTCATGATGTCTTGATGCAATGGACAGAAAAAGCCAGAGCAGAACTTGTCGATTTCCCTGAAGGTGAAGCAAAGAGCGCTTTATTTACACTTTGTGACTCTGTTGCTAATCGAGACGTTTAACTTTAAATGGCTAAAGCGAAAAGCGAATCCACAAAGGGATTAATTTATGCCTTCACTGCATACACAATTTGGGGCATAGTTCCGCTTTATTGGCCAAAACTTCAACCAGCTGGACCGATCGAAATTCTGGCGCATCGGTTCCTATGGAGCGCAGTAATCCTTTATTTATTTTTACTTTTCACTAAAAGGGTTAAGAAAGCGCTCTTAATTTTTAAAGATAGTAAAAAACTTCAAATGCTCGCTCTTGCCTCATTACTAGTTGGCGTTAACTGGGGCATTTTTATTTGGGCTAGCGTTTCAGGCAGAATTCTTGATTCCTCACTTGGTTATTACATCAATCCGCTTTTTAGCATTGGGTTAGGTGTTGTTTTACTGAAAGAAAAATTGCGCAAACTTCAGTGGTTGGCCATTTTTGTTGCGACAATTGCAATTCTTTGGCTTACCGTCACTCTTGGTGCGCCACCGTATGTGGCTCTTTCACTAGCCTTCACCTTTGGTCTTTATGGCTACATTAAGAAAAAAGCAAATGTTGAAGCCATTGATAGCTTGTTTGTTGAAACGATTTTGGCCACACCAATTGCGCTTGGTTACTTGGTTTATTTGAATTCAACTGGTGAAAATTCATTTGGAGCCCATGGGCTATCCCACGCTGTATGGCTTGCAAGTGCTGGCATCATTACTGCAGTTCCACTAGCCATGTTTGGCGCTGCGGCAATTCGAATCCCGCTTTCAACTCTTGGCTTCATTCAATACATTGGACCAACAATTCAATACATTGTTGGTTTATATGCTTTCCATGAACCAATGTCACAAAATCGATTTATGGGATTTGTTTTAACTTGGATTGCGATCGCAATTATTAGTTACGATGCACTTAGACATCGAAAGAGCGTTATAAAGGAATACGTTCCAGATCTAGATTGATAATGGAAAATCAAACTACTCAAAGTTCGACTCTTGCCAGAGGCATCGCCTATGGCTCTGGCGCCTATGTCCTTTGGGGTTTAGCTCCGATCTATTGGCAAATGTTAAAGCCTGCAGACTCTTTTGAAATCGTGGCAAATAGAACTATTTGGTCTTTCTTATTCTTAGCTCCACTAATTATTTTTCGCGGTTCTTGGCCAAAAGTTAAATCTGATTTGGCAAATAAACGAACTCGAAACCTTTTATTTATTGCATCACTTTTAATTTCGACTAACTGGTTATTTTTTATTTGGGCAACAACAAATGGACATGTCTTAGATAGTTCACTTGGATATTTCAGTATTCCACTTTTTAGTACAGCCCTTGGCGTTCTATTTTTCAAAGAAAAATTGCGTGGCCTTCAGTGGGCAGCAATTGCGGTGGCAGGTATTGCTGAAATATATATAACTTGGGAAAATCGCGGGATTCCATGGGTTGGATTAATTCTTGCAATCAGCTTTGCAATTTATGGTTTTGTTAAAAAGTTAGCCGGTGTGGATGCAATTGAAAGCTTGGTTGTTGAAACTGCATTTTTGCTTCCAATAGCA
>JBEGOT010000047.1:0-5485 GCA_041181865.1 Actinomycetota bacterium
TAATTTCACCGACTCATCTGGCAAGCCTGGCTTAGTAAAGGAGCCAATCGGTTCACCAATTGGATTACCTAGATGATCTTTAACAGTTTTAAGGCGCATGCCTTAACGCTAGTGGATTACTTACCTAAAAGATCGTGCAGGCTGATGGTCGCATCGCGATCTTGGCCCACACCAATTGCACTAATGCGCGTACCGCTTATTTCTTCAAGATATTTAACGTAGGCACGTGCATTTGCTGGAAGGTCTTCAATTGTGCGAGCACCACTGATATCTTCTTTCCAGCCTGGCAAGTTTTCGTAAATTGGTTTTGCGTGGTGGAACTCGGTTTGAGTCATTGGTAATTCATCGCTGCGTTTGCCATCGATTTCATATGCAACGCAAACTGGAATCTTGTCCCAACCAGTTAGCACATCAAGCTTGGTTAAGAAAATGTCGGTTAAGCCATTAACTCTTGTTGCATAACGCGCAATTGGTGCATCGAACCAACCACAACGACGAGGGCGACCTGTAGTTACACCACGTTCGCCACCGATGGTGCGAAGTTTTTCGCCATCTTCATCGAGAAGTTCAGTTGGGAAAGGTCCAGAGCCTACGCGAGTTGTGTAGGCCTTAAGAATTCCGATTACACCTGTGATCTTTGTTGGCCCAATGCCTGAACCAGCACAAGCACCACCAGCTGTTGGATTACTTGAAGTTACAAATGGATATGTTCCATGATCAACATCAAGAAGTGTTCCCTGGCCACCTTCAAGAAGCACTACTTTGTTCTCATCAAGTGCTTTATTCAGTATTAATGCGGTGTCAGCAACATGTGGTCGCAAGCGATCGGCATAGCCAAGAAGTTCGCCAACAACTTCATCCACTGAAATGGCTCGGCGATTGAAAACCTTAACTAATGTTTGGTTCTTGTTAGTTAATGCGCCTTCAACCTTTGCTCGAAGGATTTTTTCATCAAAAAGATCTTGAACGCGAATACCAACGCGAGAAATCTTGTCAGCATAAGTTGGGCCAATTCCGCGACCAGTTGTGCCGATTTTTGAATTACCTAAGAATCGTTCAGTGACTTTATCTAATGTCACGTGATACGAAGTGATCAAATGAGCATTTGCGCTAATGATCAGTTTTGAAGTATCAATACCTTGAGATTCAAGACCTTCGATTTCTTTGAAGAGCACGCCTGCATCAATCACAACGCCATTGCCAATTACTGGAGTAACTTCTGGGGTCAAGATGCCACTTGGCAATAAGTGAAGTGCAAACTTTTTATCGCCAATTACAACTGTGTGACCTGCGTTATTGCCACCTTGGTAACGAACAACGTAATCAACCCGGCCACCTAGTAAATCGGTAGCTTTACCTTTACCTTCGTCACCCCATTGGGCGCCAACTAGCACTACGGCAGGCATGGCTCTCCTTTAATCTTCAAGGCAACTTATAAATAAGGTGCAGGTGTTGAGTTTAGTGGCTGGACTACTTGATTCGAGTACCAGTTGAGCGAAGATCTTCACATGCATGAACAACGCGTGCTGCCATGCCAGCTTCAGCCAACTTGCCATAAGCACGTGGATCGTAAGCCTTCTTGTTACCAACTTCGCCATCGATCTTTAGCACGCCATCGTAATTCTTGAACATGTGATCAACAATCGGACGAGTGAATGCGTACTGGGTATCAGTGTCGATGTTCATCTTTATCACGCCGTAATCAAGAGCTTCGCGTATTTCTGAAAGTAGTGAACCTGAACCACCATGGAATACAAGATCCAGTGGCTTGTCTTTGGTGTTGTACTTCTTCTGCACGGCACCTTGGAGATCTTTAAGAATTGAAGGGGTTAGTACTACGTTGCCTGGTTTATAAACGCCGTGAACGTTGCCAAAAGTTGCCGCAACTAGGTAACGACCACGATCTCCAAGACCAAGTTTTTCAGCCATGGCTAATGCATCTTCTGGTGTTGAGAACAGTTTGGCGTCGTGCTTTGCTTCAACGCCATCTTCTTCGCCACCGACAACACCGATTTCAATTTCAAGAATTGTTTTTGCAGCCACACACTTATCAAGCATTTCATCTGCGATGTTTAGGTTTTCAGTTAGTGAAACAGCTGAGCCATCCCACATATGAGATTGGAAAAGTGGTTCCTGGCCTGCCTTAACGCGATCTGCAGAAATCTGAACAAGCGGACGCATGAAGCCATCTAGTTTTTCAGCAGGACAGTGGTCTGTGTGAAGTGCAATATTTACGTTGTAACTTTTTGCAATTGAGTGAGTAAATTCAGCAAGTGCAGCAGCTCCTGCAACCATGTTCTTCACAGTTTGACCAGATGCAAATTCTGCGCCGCCCCAAGAAACCTGGACTATGCCATCTGATTCTGCTTCAGCAAAACCACGGATTGCTGCAACGATGCTTTGAGAAGAGGTGCAGTTAATTGCCGGGTAGGCAAAAGCGCCAGCCTTTGCACGATCAAGCATTTCGTTATAAACATCTGGACTTGCAATAGGCATTTTTACTCCTAAAAAATACGGTTTGTCGGGGGCCAATGGGCGCCGTTGCCCGCACACTTATTCTCTCATGGATAGGCTCGAGGGATGATTACGGGATTAACTTCACACATTCAAACCGCAGGATTATTGGATCCGGAAGGATTGCTAAAAGGATTCGGGCCTTATGCGTTCTGGATGGCTCTTCTAATTTTGGTTATTGAGTGTGGCGTAATTTTCGGTGCTGTACTGCCAGGTGATTCACTCTTATTCATCATTGGCTTACTGCTAGCAAATGGTTTTATTTCGATTCCGCTCCCAGTCGCTCTTTTACTTATGATCGCGGCTGCAATTTTAGGGAATGTAATTGGTTACTGGTCCGGAGCTTTAATTGGGCCAAAGTTATTTAATCGCCCGGATTCAAAGTTTTTCAAGCAGGAATTTGTCGATACGACCCATCTATTTTTTGAAAAGTTTGGCCCAAGGGCAATCGTGCTAGCTCGCTTCGTTCCAATTGTTCGTTCAGTAATCACCAGCATGGCTGGAATTGCAAAGATGGATAAGAAAGTTTTCTATTCGTTTAGTGCCATTGGTGCGGTTGCTTGGATTATTTCTTTAACTTTGGCTGGGTATTTCCTTGGCAGTATTGAATTTGTTAAAGACAATATTGAAATCGTGACAATCGCTCTTGTAATTCTGAGCACGATTCCGATTTATCTAGAAGTCAGAAGGCAGCGAAAAGGATTCGCTGAAGAATTAAAGAAAAGAAAAAATTCTTAAAGACCTAAATCTTTTAGGTCGTAAGCGTAAAGGTATTTCAAACCTTTTTCTTCGACTGCAGGTGCGGCTGCGCGCTCAACGATAACTGCGACGGCAACTACTTCTGCGCCAGCTTCACGTAATGCTTCAACTGCAGTTAATACAGAACCGCCTGTTGTACTGGTGTCTTCAACGGCAAGCACACGACGACCTTTAACATCTGGTCCTTCAATTCGACGTTGAAGTCCATGTGCCTTTTCTGCTTTGCGAACAACAAACGCATCAAGTTTTCTACCTTGTGCTTGTGCTGCGTGCATCATTGCTGTGGCAACTGGATCAGCACCTAGAGTTAATCCACCAACTGCATCGAAATTTAAATCTTTTGTTAAATCAAGCATTACTTTGCCAACAAGCGGCGCAGCTTCAGAATCTAGTGTCACGCGACGAAGGTCAACGTAGTAATCAGCTTCTTTGCCACTGGAAAGAATTACTTTTCCATGAACAACGGCTTTATCTAGAATCTGTTGCTTTAGTAAATCGCGATCTGACATAGGTCAAGCCTAGAGGGCATGGCAAAGTTAGAACATGGCGGTTGTGGCATTTCTTCCAACAGAAGATTCAGTAAACCCATATGCCAATTCGATTTCACTTTCTACTTCTCCTTTTGTCATTGAGCCTCCTAGCCCAGATGCAAAATGGGTTTCACATGTAGCAGCTAAATTGGCATCCACGGCTGAGCCTTTGGTTTTAGTTTTCAATGGAAAAACTTCAGTTCATGCCCCAGCAATTGGATTTAGTCGAAAGTCATTGCGTAGACCAGCAGTTGCCTACGTATTAATTGATCCAGTCATGCCACAAGTTGGTGGCGAATACAGCGACTGGCCTGATGCGCCGGTGACAGTTGTATTAACTCTCGAAGCGAGTGAAAGTGCAAAAGAAGCTTCACTGCAATCCCGCTTGCGGGGCTGGACTATTGCAAATTCTCTTGATGAGGTTTTGAAAATCTATTAACAAAATTTGAATTTAGCGCGACATGACTGAAATAGCTCGAACAAATGGCCTTGGTAAATACTGAGCCACTATTCCAAGAATTTTGTACTGCAACCCTGGAACACTAACTGGTTTTGATTTAGCGAAGTCTTTAAGTGCTTTTTCTACAACCGCATCAACCTCAAGCCACATCCAATCAGGAATTGTGCTTGTTTCCATTTGTGCACGTTCATGGAATTCAGTTCTGGTGAATCCAGGACAAAGCGCCATCACATGCACATTGCTTCCCCGTAACTGAGTGGCAAGTGCTTCACTAAAATTTGTCACCCAAGATTTTGCGGCACTATAAGTTCCACTGCTTAACCATCCAGCAACTGAACTTACATTTATTACTCCACCATGGTTTCGCTTAACTTGTCCAGGAAGAGCGGCATGCGTAATTCGCATTACTGCGCCCACTAACACATCTAGCAAATTTTGTTCAGCAGTTAAATCTCCGCCAATAAAGACCTGCTTGATCCCAAAGCCAGCATTGTTAACGACTAAATCGATATCTTCAGCAGCTGCTCGGCAAGAAACCTCACCTAGCTGTTTGGGATCGGATAAATCTGCAACCAAAACTTCAACATTGACATCAAAATCCGATCGAAGTTGATTAGCAAGTTCATTTAATCGATCTTGATTTCGAGCAACTAAAACCAAGTCATAATTCTTGCTAGCCAACTGAATCGCAAATGATTTACCAATTCCAGCTGTTGCGCCAGTAATTAATGCAGTACTCATACCGTTGATTGTTCCAATTAACTGGCAGTAACACTAAGCGCATCGCCTGAAACATCAACTTTTACTTGGTCACCATCATTAATGGTGCCAGCCAGTATTGCCTTTGCTAGCTGATCGCCAACGGCAGTTTGGACTAAGCGACGTAGTGGACGTGCACCATAAATGGCATCAAAACCATTTAGAACTAACCAATCTTTTGCAGCTTGGCTTACTTCCAATGTCATTCGTCGATCATCTAAGCGCTTTTGGATAGCGGCAATCTGAAGTTCAACTATTGATGTCAGCTGTTCTGTGCCCAGTGGTTTGAACATAACAATGTCATCAAGGCGATTTAAGAACTCAGGCTTGAAAGATGCTCGGACAATATCCATCACGCCATCGCGCTTTTGTGCATCGCTTAAGGTTGGATCAATCAAGAATTGTGATCCTAGGTTTGAAGTCAGAATCAAAATTACGTTCCTGAAATCAACAGTTCTACCTT
>JBEGOT010000048.1:0-25688 GCA_041181865.1 Actinomycetota bacterium
GAGCCAGTCAACAAGTGGACCCCAGAAAGCTTTGCCGACAAGTACTACTGGGAAAGACGTTACTTTCTTGGTCTGCACCAAAGTTAGGGCTTGAAATAACTCATCTAATGTGCCAAAGCCACCAGGGAAAACGACAAAGCCTTGTGCATATTTAATGAACATGGTTTTGCGTGCAAAGAAGTAGCGAAAATCAATTGCTAATTCAACATATTCATTCACGCTTTGCTCAAATGACAATTCAATTCCAAGACCAACCGAAAGTGCAGGTCCTGCAAAAGCGCCCTTGTTGGCCGCTTCCATAATCCCTGGACCGCCACCAGTAATCACTGCATAGTTTTTTTCCGAAAGTTTTTTGCCTAGTTCTTCGGCCAATTTATATTCAGGATGATCGACTGGAGTTCTAGCGCTACCGAAAATACTAAATGCTGGTCCGATTTCAGCTAGTGCGCCAAAGCCGTTCACAAATTCAGATTGAATTCGCATCACACGCCATGGATCTTCGTGCACCCAACTGGCATCACCACGGCTATCAAGTAATCGCTGATCGGTTGTTCCGGGTTTGCGTGCATGCCCACGCCGTGTAACTGGACCGGATTTTTGTCCACTTTCGTTAGCCACGTAACCACCCCGTAATTAATTCTTCACATGAGATTAATTGTGAAATTAAAACATGTTCATGTCTGGCATGAGCAACCGCTGGATTACCAGGACCCATGTTTACTGCTGGCACACCCATCGCACTAAACCTGGCTACATCGGTCCAGCCATACTTTGGTGCAACATTTCCACCAACAAGTGAAATCAGATTTTGAAGTGCAGGCCGATCAAGTCCTGGTAATGCGCCTGCCGCATTATCAACAACGGTTACGTCATATCCGTTGAAATATTCCTTGACGAATTTTTCGGCATCACTGCTGCTGCGATTTGGGGCATATCTGAAATTGACTTCCAGCAGCGCTTCATCAGGAATCACATTTCCAGCAATCCCACCACTGATACCAACGGCATTTAATCCTTCACGGTATTCAAGCCCATCAATATCAACACTGAGCGACTCATAAGTTGAAAGCAAAGTTAGGGCATCGGCTAAGCCATGGATTGCATTCTTGCCCATCCAAGATCTGGCGCTATGAGAGCGAACCCCTGCTGTTCTGATCTGAGCACGAAGTGTTCCTTGGCAACCAGCTTCAATATTGCTATTCGATGGTTCAAGTAATACTGCAATGTCAGCCCTTAACCATTCTGGTTTTTCGGCGGCAATCTTAGCTAGACCATTTCGAGCGCTTTCGATTTCTTCACATTCATAAAAGATGTAAGTGGCATCAAAAACTGGTTCTTCAATAGTTACCGCAGCGCGCAGGGCAACAGCAACTCCGCCTTTCATGTCACAACTGCCTAGACCAAAAAGAACATCTTCGCTAACTGTGCTGCCTTCAACTGGAAGTTGCTGACCAGTAGAAATTTTTACTGCTTTATCGTTGTTAGCCACGGGAACTGTGTCCAAGTGACCTGCAACAATTACTCGACTTGCTCTTCCTAAATTAGTTCTGGCCACCACATTGTTATTTAGGCGTTCGACCGTTAACCAATCGCAACTGCGAAGGCTTGCTTCAACTAAATCGGCAATCTGCTTCTCGTTACCCGAAACACTGGGAATATCAATTAACTGAGCAGTCAAAGTGACCACATCGGCGTGCGGATTAAGAGAATTTTGGGTCACACGACTACGGTAGTGCTGTTGGAGTTTTAAAGTAAAACTCAAAATGCATTGAGTGCAAAAGAAAGAGGAAAAATGACCAATTTGTCGGCATCCGCAATTGGCCTAGCTACCTACAGCGATGACACGCTGCTTGATGTTTGGTATCCAAATCCTGCTCTTTCAAAAAAACCTCATGATGTTGCAGATCTTGAACGTGGCATTAGAACAGATGACATTCGTCAGGTTCGTACCCAAGTAATCACTACTGTTATCGATGATTTATCAAGCGCGCCAAAAGATAGTGCTGATGCCTACCTTCGCCTGCACCTGCTCTCCCATCGTCTAGTTAAACCAAGGGCAATTAACTTAGATGGCATTTTTGGACTACTTCAAAATGTTGCTTGGACATCTCTTGGCCCTGTTGCCATTAGCAAATTAACTGGCGTTCAACTTGCTGCTCGTAGCCATGGAATCAACTTGAACATTTATGGCGTGGATAAATTCCCGCGCATGGTTGATTATGTTGTGCCAAGTGGTGTTCGGATTGCAGATGCAGATCGCGTTCGCTTAGGTGCTCACTTAGCCGAGGGCACAACTGTCATGCATGAAGGCTTTGTGAACTTTAATGCCGGAACACTTGGTGCCAGCATGGTTGAAGGTCGAATTTCAGCTGGTGTGGTTGTTGGAAATGGATCTGACATCGGCGGCGGGGCTAGCATCATGGGAACACTTTCAGGTGGCGGCAAAGAAGTTATTTCAGTTGGCGAAGGTTGCTTAATCGGAGCCAACGCGGGTATCGGTATTTCTTTGGGTGATAACTGTGTTGTTGAAGCTGGTTCTTATGTAACCGGTGGATCAAAAGTTAAATTGCCAGATGGTGAAATTGTTAAAGCCAAAGAATTATCAGGTGCGAGCAATTTAGTGTTCTGGCGAAACTCAGTTACAGGTGGACTTGAAGTTAAACCAAAGACTGGCCAGTGGGAAGGTTTGAATGCAGCATTGCATTCAAACTAGTTAACTTAAATTTATTAATAGCTAACTAATTAACGCTGACTCATTGGTGGGTATGCACGTTCTGGTTCACCGGTGTAAACCTGGCGTGGGCGACCAATCTTGGTGTCAGGATCTTCGATCATTTCACGCCACTATGCAATCCAGCCTGGCAAACGACCAAGTGCGAATAGAACTGTGAACATACGAGTTGGGAAACCAATCGCACGGTAAATCAAGCCGGTATAGAAATCGACGTTTGGATAAAGCTTGCGTTCAATGAAGAAGTCATCGGCAAGCGCAACTTCTTCAAGGCGGCGAGCAATATCAAATAGTGGATCTTGAATACCCATGCGGTTAAGGATTAGGTCTGCGTGACGCTTAATGATTGATGCACGTGGATCGTAGTTCTTGTAAATCCGGTGACCAAAGCCCATTAACTTGATGCCATCCTCGCGATTCTTTACGCGACGAATGTACTCATCAACTGAATCATCTGACTGGTTAATTGCATGCAGCATTTCAAGTACTGATTGGTTCGCCCCACCATGAAGTGGACCAAATAGTGCATTGATCCCAGCTGAAATTGAAGCGAACAAGTTGGCATGTGATGAACCAACAAGGCGGACTGTTGAAGTTGAACAGTTCTGCTCGTGATCTGCGTGCAGGATGAAAAGCATGTCTAGGGCTTTAACAATTGATTCATCAACCACATACTTTTCAGCAGGTACGCCAAAAGTCATCTGCAGGAAGTTAGCTGTGTAACCAAGATTGTTATCTGGATACATAAATGGCTGACCCACAGTTTTCTTATGTGAGTAGGCAGCCAAGGTTGGAAGTTTAGCCATCAAGCGAGTAGTTGAGAGCTCAACGTGTTGTTTATTAAATGGATCTAATGCATCTTGGTAGAAAGTTGAAAGCGCGCTAACTGCAGAACTAAGTACTGGCATCGGGTGCGCATCACGAGGAAAACCATCAAAGAATCGGCGCAATTCTTCGTGCACCATTGTGTGCTTGCCGATTTCATTTTCAAATGCAGCAAGTTCTTGCATTGTTGGCAATTTGCCGTAAATAAGTAGGTAAGAAGTCTCTAGGAAAGTACTTTTTTCAGCTAATTCTTCAATTGGGTATCCGCGATAACGCAAGATCCCTGCATCGCCATCGATGTAAGTGATGGCTGATTCACAAGAAGCAGTATTCATAAAGCCATGGTCAATTGCCACGTGCTTGGTTTCTTTTAATAGTTGAGAGATATCTAAACCTGATGCACCAACAGTTGCTGGCACCTCACCAAGAGAAAATTCGCCGGCACCGTGTTTCAAGGTCACATCAGACATGACTTAAATTTACTCCCCAGCCAAGAAAGGTGAAAACTTGGTCGCTCTAAGTGATTAGCCTAAACGGCTGGCAAATTGTCCGATTCGCTCATCGGTTGCCGTCATTGCTACGCGCACATGTTTGGCGCCAGCTGCGCCATAAAAGTCACCTGGTGCGACCAAAATGCCACGACTTGCTAGCCAATCAACTGTGGCAAAGCAGTCTTCCCCGCGGGTTGCCCAAAGATAAAGTCCAGCTTCTGAGTGACTGATTGAAAAACCATTGGAAGTTAGAGCGGTGTGAAGTAGGTCACGTCTTGCCCCATATTTAGCTTTTTGCTCTTTTACGTGGGTCTGATCACCCAGGGCAGCAATCGTTGCATGCTGCACTGGAGTTGGCATGAGCATTCCTGCATGTTTGCGAAGTGAAGTTATGTCGTTAATTAATTTCAAATCACCAGCAACAGCGCCAGATCGATAGCCAGCTAAATTTGAACGCTTTGAAAGTGAATGAACTGCCAGTAATCCATTTAGGTCACCGTCATTGACTTTGCGATCAAGAATTGAAATTGGTGTGGTGTTCCAGCCAAGTTCGATGTAACACTCATCTGAAACAATTGGCGCGCCAATTTTTCGACCACGGGCAACAATTGCTTTTAATTCTTCAACGTCAAGTACTTGCCCAGTTGGATTACTTGGGGTGTTAACCCAAATCAAATCGACGCTATCCCCAATGTCTTCTGCGGTTACATAAGTCACCACATTTGCGTGAGCCATCATTGCGCCAACTGCGTATGTTGGATAAGCAAGTTCTGGGATGGCTACTGTGCTGCCTTTGGCTAATCCAAAAATAATTGGCAGCCAAGCAACTAATTCTTTTGAGCCAAGCGTTGGCACGATTTGCGCTTGGGTTAATTTGCAATCGGCAACTGTTGAAACCCAATTAACCCAAGCATTTCTTAGTTCAGGAATTCCTGCTGCTGTTGGGTAGCCAGGTGCGTTTGAATATTTTGCTAATGCATCTTGAATTACTTTTGGAACATCATCAACTGGCGTGCCAATAGACAGATCGATTATTCCGTCTTTATGTTCGCGTGCTTTAGCGCCAGCTACTGCAATTCGATCCCACGGAAAATCAGGAAGTCCCGAGGCAAGTGGGGTAAACAGTTTTAGTGCTCCTGTGGAGGCAACGCTTTGACTACGTCAGGATCGTTGCTGGTCTTACCAACCTTGGCAGCGCCGCCAGGAGATCCAAGTGTTGCAAAAAAGTCTTTGTTGATTTGTGTAAATTCACTGAATTTTTCTGGAAGATCATCTTCGTAATAAATCGCTTCAGTTGGACACACTGGCTCACAGGCTCCACAGTCAACACATTCATCTGGGTGGATGTAAAGCATGCGATCGCCTTCATAGATGCAATCCACTGGGCACTCTTCAACACATGCCTTGTCTTTTAGATCAACACATGGAAGCGCAATTACGTAAGTCACTTATCCTCCAGAAATCTGTTATTTCTAATGATTACTCTACTGCCCTGATTTTTTGGCGTGGGCTAATCATGGCGCTAGTTGAAAGCAGCATGGCTGAAATACCTAGATATGCCGTTGAATACCAAAGCGCGCCAAGGGCAAGGTCGCCATCGGAATTTGGGATGGCAAGACGAATAGTCACTAAAACCCAGGCAAGGGCAAAAGCAATACCTGCAGAGCGATTATTGAAAAAACTCATCGTGGCGCGCTGCACCACTATCAAAATTGCTGGGGCCAAGATCACTCCGTAATGAACCATGATTTGATTCACCCGAATTCGATCAGCCTGAACAAATGAAGTAATTAAACTGACAAATACCCCGATTAGAAATCCAGGCAGCCAATTTTTAAGGAACTTCAAGAAGTTACTCCATTAAATAAGTCGGTCTCGTGTCCATTTTCATCAAATGGCGCAGCTAACTTTCCTTTAGCAATTCGGTAATACTCTTGGCCCATTATTTTGCTGCCGTAATTATTTGAAAGCGCAAAGAAAGCATCTTCAGTATTGATTTGGGTTTCGTGTGCGGCAAGTGCGGCCATCTTCACTTCGGTGAAGTCCCCGGCATCAATTGCAGTTGTCACAAGTTCATCGTCAATTGCAAAAGGTAAATCGTTTGGATCTTGCGCAGCGAAATCAGAAGTGTCACCAGCTGCTTTTAATGCTTCAATGCCAGCGCGGATAACACTTTTAGGAAATGCAGTCCAGTAAACCTTTTCAACATCCCAAGCCGGGCCAAGATCCACTGCAAATGTAGGGGACGCTGCAAGTGAAACCGCATAGGTTGCTACGCGGTGGGCTTGGATGTGGTCTGGGTGGCCGTAGCCACCAAAGTCATCGTAAGTAATAAGTACTTGCGGTTTAACTTCACGAATTACTTTTACCAAGTGCTTTGCAGCATCAAGAATGTTGGCATTCCAGAAATTATCTTTACGTTCGTTTTGCGGGGTGCCGATCATTCCGCTATCGCGGTAAGTTCCAGGTCCCCCAAGTAATCGCCAGTCAGTAACTTTCAAATGTTTCATCGCAGCTTCAAGTTCGGTGATGCGATGAGCGCCAAGTTTGTCATCTTTATCCGATGCCAAATGGGCTAAGCCAGGAACAATTACTTCGCCTTCTTCGCCAAGGGTGCAGGTAACCAGAGTTACTTTTGCCCCTTCACTTACATATTTGGCCATGGTGGCACCACTTGTGATGGATTCATCATCAGGATGGGCGTGAACGAGTAATAGGCGCTTATTCATAGGTTTCACTTTACGAAGTTAGTTGATCAATTATCTGCAAGCAATTAGCAAAATAAAAGAGGTGGCTCTATTAAATAGAGCCACCTCTTTAAAGAGCGTGCAAAATTACTTAACAGTAACCTTTGCGCCAGCGCCTTCTAGCTGAGCCTTAGCTGCGTCAGCTGCGTCCTTCTTAACCTTTTCAAGAACAGGCTTTGGTGCGCCTTCAACTAGATCCTTAGCTTCCTTTAGACCTAGGTTGGTTAGTGCGCGAACTTCCTTGATAACAGCGATCTTCTGTGCGCCGCCATCTTCAAGGATTACGTCGAATGCATCTTGACCAGCGCTAGCGCCGCCTGCATCGCCGCCACCAGCTGCTGGAGCTGCTGCTGCAACTGCAACAGGTGCTGCTGCGGTTACGTTGAATACTTCTTCGAACTGTGAAACGAATTCTGAAAGTTCAATCAGAGTTAGTTCCTTGAATGCATCGATCAACTGATCTGTGCTTAGCTTTGCCATTATTGGCGTCCTTCCGGTTGGGGGCTTTAAGGCCCGGTTTAGTTCACAAACACTTTGCTGGTGAACTTTCGAGGGGCCTAGCCCTCTGTTGTTTCTTCTGTCGATTCAGCGGACGCCTCTTCGACTGGAGTTTCTTCTGCAACTGCTGCTGGTTCTTCAGCTACTTCTGCAGAAACTTCTGGTGCTTCATCAGCTTTTACTTCTTCAACTTTCGCTTCTACTGCAGCAGGAGCAGCGGCAGCTGGATTTGCGCCACCTTGTGCTTCAAGTGCGGCAACTGTGCGAGCAGCTTTAGAAAGTGGTGCTTGGAATAGTGCAGCTGCCTTAGCAAGTGCAGCGTTTGCAACGCCAGCAACCTTGGATAGCAATACTTCACGTGATTCAAGCTTGGCTAGCTTCTTAAGATCATCCGCGGTCAAGATGTTGCCATCCATGATTCCGCCCTTGATTACAAGAAGTGGGTTGTCTTTAGCGAAGGTATCTAGTCCCTTTGCTGCAGCAACTGGATCACCCTTAATGAATGCAATTGCAGTTGGACCTTGAAGTAGTGAATCAAAGCCTTCAACGCCTGCATCTTTAGCAGCGATCTTTGAAAGTGTGTTCTTAACAACGGCGTAAGTGGTGTCTGAACCTAGGGAACGACGAAGTTCCTTTAGTTGACCCACGGTCAAACCGCGGTACTCGGTCAAAACTGCAGCATTTGATGCACGGAATTCTTCCGTGATCTCTGCAACTGCAGCTGCCTTGTCAGCGCGTGCCATGGTGCTCCTTATGTAAGTCGATCATTTGCAAAAGCTGCAAATAAAAAAGCCCCGCACTAGGCGAGGCAATAAATTCGACAGAAAATACTTTCTGTCTTACTTCTTATTCTCACCTGCGCTGGCGCTCCAGTTATTTGGAGCCTTAGCCTCACCTTTTTTACGGGTGATGACCGGCGGTCTTCGGTTTGGTCTTTATAGGTTAGGCATTTGGGGCCGAATATACAAATCCGGCCCCAAATTGCTTAGCCTTTTTAGTAGTGCTGTGGTTAGTTCTTAGTCTTCAGCAAGCAGGTTGCTGGTCATGTTTGGATCTAGCTGAAGGCCAGGTCCCATGGTTGTGGAAAGAACAGCTTTCTTGATGTAACGGCCCTTGGCTGAAGATGGCTTCACACGAAGTACTTCATCAAGTGCTGCAGCGTAGTTTTCAACTAACTGCTTTTCAGTAAAAGATGCCTTGCCAATAATGAAGTGCAGGTTTGAATGCTTATCAACGCGGAATTCGATCTTTCCGCCCTTGATTTCATCAACTGCCTTAGCCACATCAGTTGTTACAGTGCCGGTCTTTGGGTTTGGCATTAGGTTACGAGGACCTAGCACCTTACCTAGACGACCAACTTTGCCCATTAGATCAGGTGTTGCAACTACTGCATCAAAGTCAGTCCAGCCACCAGCAACTTTGTCGATTAATTCATCGACGCCAACAAAGTCAGCACCGGCATTGCGGGCTGCTTCGGCTTGCTCGCCACCAGCAAAGACCAGGACGCGTGCGGTCTTACCAGTGCCATGAGGCAAGTTAACTGTGCTTCGAACCATTTGATCAGCCTTGCGTGGATCCACGCCAAGGAACATTGCGATATCAACGGTCTGATCGAACTTTGTGCTCTTTGCGCCTTCTTTTGCAATTCGCACTGCAGCAAGTGGGCTGTAAAGCTCATCTTTATTAATTTTTTCGGCTGTCTTGTTGTAAGCCTTGCTTCGCTTCATTTTCTTCTCCTTCTAGAGACTTTGGAGTTCGTGGTGCGAACCTGAAGCAGGTTCTTCCACTAGTGGTGCTTATTTACTTTCGTAAATTAGCCGACGGTAATACCCATTGAACGAGCGGTACCTTCGATGATCTTCATTGCAGCATCGATATCGTTTGCGTTTAGGTCAACCATCTTGGTCTGGGCGATGTCGCGCACCTGATCCTTGGTTATGTTCGCCACTTTGTTAGTGTGCGGAACGCCTGAACCCTTTTCGATACCTGCAGCTTTAAGAATTAAACGTGCTGCTGGTGGAGTCTTGGTAACAAATGTGAAAGAGCGATCTTCGTAGACCGAAATTTCAACAGGAATTACCTGACCACGTTGGCTTTCTGTTTCAGCGTTGTATGCCTTGCAGAAGTCCATGATGTTGACGCCGTGCTGACCTAGCGCTGGACCAACTGGTGGAGCAGGGTTTGCTTCTCCAGCTTTGATCTGTAGCTTGATCAGACCGACGACCTTTTTGGTTGGTGCCATGTCTTTTGCGTCCTTTATTTTTTGTTTTGTCTTACTTGTTTTGCTTGTTTTGCTAGCTCTTGTGAATCTGGTTGAAACCAAGTTCCACAGGAGTTTCGCGTCCGAAGATCTCTACTAGACCCACAACTTTTTGTGCATCTAGGTTGATTTCGGAAATCGTTGCGTGCAGTGTTGCAAATGGTCCATCGACAACAGTTACTGAATCGCCAATGTTTAGATCGATATCGATCTTCACGGTTGGTGCTCCTGGAGTTGTCTTTGCCTTTGCTTTTGCCTTGGCAGTTGCCTCTGATGCAACAGTTGCCACTGGCTTTTCTTGCTGCGGGCGAAGCATTTCAAATGCTTCTTCAAATGAAAGTGGTGCAGGGTTGTGGCCTTGACCAACGAAACCAGTTACACCTGGGGTGTGGCGAACAACGCCCCATGATTCGTCAGTTAGGTCCATGCGCACAAGTACGTAACCTGGGAACTTGTTGCGCTTAACTAGCTTGCGCACACCATTTTTAATTTCAGTTACTTCTTCTTGTGGCACAGCGATTTCATAAATGTAATCTTCCATGTTTAGGGAAGTTGTACGGGTTTCTAAGTTTTGCTTTACCCGGTTTTCAAATCCTGCGTATGAGTGAACTACATACCAATCACCAAATTGTGATTCAAGGCGTGTGCGGAAAGCTGCGATTGGATCTTCTTCATCAGAAGAAGTTACATCACTTGATACATCTGCAGTTGAATCAGCAGTGTCTGCTTCGATTTCCTGTTCAACTATTTGCGAAATATCAAATGATTCATCGCTAGCTAAGTCACCAGCAATGTCGCTAGTTACTTCGCCATTGATATCAACATCGACCTGACCATTCCAGTCAGTGTCAGCAGTTTGAATCGCTGCTTCACTGTCTATTGGTGCGTCGACCTGAACACTGTCAGCTTGGGAAACATCAGAAGCTTCTTCTTTAACAGAAACAGCTTCCATGAACTGTGGGTCAGTCACTTTTTATTCCTTCTTTTTATCCGAAAACCAAAAGCATTAACTTGGCAAATGCCAAATCAAGAGCTGAAACTAAAATCGCCAGAATGGTTACGAACACAATTACAACTACTGTGTAAGTTCCAAGCTGTTCTTTTGTTGGCCAAACAACTTTGCGAAGTTCGCCACCTACTTGACGCAGGAATAGTGAGATGCGACCAAAGAAACCAACTTTCTGGTCAGCACTTGCACTCATGTCTTGCCTTTCGTTTTGCTTGTCGGAAGTTAATCCAACTTTTTTCTAAGCAGGGCCGGAGGGACTTGAACCCCCAACCGCCGGTTTTGGAGACCGGTGCTCTACCAATTGAGCCACGACCCTTGGTCCTGCTTAAAATCTCTGGTCATTTTGGGCATGCCGAAATAAGCCTAAGATTTGTGCGGTGTGTCAAGTGTAGAGGATATTTACGCACCCAAATACCACGCATATATGCAGTTAAGCAATACTTAATCCTGTGAATAAGCCTAGAGTTTCAGCCCGAATTGGGGCTATTGCTGAATCGGCAACTTTGGCCGTAGACGCCAAAGCTAAAGCATTAAAAGCTGCTGGCCGACCAGTGATTGGCTTTGGTGCCGGCGAACCAGATTTCCCAACACCTGACTACATTGTTGAAGCCGCAGTTGCTGCTTGCCGTGATCCAAAATGGCATCGTTACACGCCAGCAGCTGGGTTACCAGAATTAAAAACTGCAGTTGCAAATAAAACTCTTCGCGACTCGGGTTACAAAGTTGATGCCAGCCAAGTTTTAATCACTAACGGTGGCAAGCAAGCGCTATACAACGCATTTGCATCTTTACTTGATCCAGGCGATGAAGTATTACTTCCTGCGCCTTACTGGACTACATATCCAGAATCAATCGCACTTGCTGGTGGCAAAGCAGTTGAAATCATGACAGATGAATCAACTGGTTACCGAACATCAATCCAACAACTTGAAAAAGCTTTAACTCCAAAAACAAAAGCGCTTGTTTTTGTTTCACCAAGTAATCCAACTGGCGCCGTTTACTCGCCTGCTGAAGTTGAAGCAATCGGTCAATGGGCAGTTGAAAAAGGTCTTTGGGTTATCACAGATGAAATTTATGAACACCTTGTTTATGGTGATGCCGAATTTTCATCAATGCCAGTTCTCGTTCCAGAACTAGCCGACAAATGCATCGTGGTTAACGGTGTTGCAAAAACTTATGCGATGACAGGTTGGCGTGTGGGCTGGATGATCGGACCTAACGACATTGTTAAAGCAGCAACTAACTTGCAATCACATGCAACTTCAAATGTGGCTAACGTTTCTCAAATTGCAGCTCTTGCGGCAGTGTCTGGCGATCTAAAAGCAGTTGAAGAAATGAAAGTTGCTTTTGATCGTCGCCGCATGACAATTACAAAGATGCTTAACGAAATTGAAGGCGTGAACTGCCCAGAACCTGAGGGTGCGTTCTATGTTTACCCATCAGTTAAGAATCTGATTGGAAAATCCATTCGCGGCAAAGTAGTTAACTCGTCAGCTGAATTAAGTGCGCTTATTTTGGATGAGGTTGAAGTTGCGGTTGTTCCAGGTGAAGCTTTTGGAACTCCTGGTTACATCCGACTTTCTTACGCACTTGGCGATGACGACTTAATCGAAGGCGTTTCTCGAATTCAGGATTTACTTAAGTAATTACTGCACCAGTTTTCCTTGGGAAAAGTTTGCGCAATCTTGAATTGGTTGCCGGGTTAAACGCTTGCTGGACTATTTCATTTGCCACTTGGTCATATTGATTTATTAGTTCTTGCGCTTTAGGTAATTGGGCCACAAAAGTTCCAAGTTCTTGGGCTTTTTGAACTAACTCAAAATCAGATCTGATCACTTGAACATTTGTTATTTCAGTATGCATTCCAATTGCTGAGATGACTTCTTTGGCGGATTTCTTATCTTGAGTGGCTAAAACTACTGCGCTTACTGCTTTGCCAGCAAAACTATGCCAATTTTCAATCGCACCTTTAATTAACCTGGTGACACTGACAGCATCTGATCTGCAGGTTAAAACAACTTTGTCGGCGGCATTTAATGCAGTAGTACTAACTAAATTACGTTTAGGTAATCCAATTTCCATAGAAACCATTGGATCGACTTCCAAGACTGGTCCACCGTCAACGATTACATAATCAAACTGCGTTTTCGCAATTTGCCAAAGCTCAGTTAAGGCCACCTGCCTTAAATCAACCCACCTCGATGCCTTAACTAAACCAGGCAAGAAAAATAAATAGTCTGAAAAATTTATGGCATCTTGGTTCAGAAAATTTTGCGTGGCAGTTTTGCGTTCAACTTTTCGACAAACATCCAGTAGTCCCAATTCAGTTACCGATTGATTAAAAAGTTGAGCCATTGCAGGGCCATAGGTGTCACCATCAACTAACAGTGTTTGTTTTTCTTGATTGGCCAGACTAAATGCCAATTCCATTGCTAATCGTGTTTTGCATGTGCCACCTGAAAACCCACCAACAAAAATTAGTTCCCCAGTAGGTGAAACAAGTTCTTCTTCTGTTGTTTTATTTACTCGAACTAGCGCTGCCAAAATCGGAATAGCAGCAAGCGGATTTTGTTCAAGTTCAATCCATTCAACATTTACAAAATCAGCAAAGTATTTTGAATTGGTAGTTAGCGCGATGACCCTGATCTCAAGCCGTGAAAGTTCAGCAAAGAATTCTTCATCTAGGCGCATGGTGTGATCCGAGACCACAACCACATCAGCTGAAATAACTTTCGCTACTGAAAGCACATCGACCGCATCTACACACCTGCGCTGCACTTGAATTCCGGTCATCGGATGCGAAAGCCCGCTAACGAACTGAGCTTCCCAATCAACTTGGCCAATAGCCACAATCGCATTAATCATTTGTTAGCTACGCTTGTTATCTGGAAGTGCGACTAAATCAATCACGCCATCTCGCATCGCTTGAACTAATGGCTGAACACTTGCCACGTTTATTAATAAGGTCACTGCGGTGTCAAGTGTTGGATCAACAAGTTCTGGGACTTGTTCAATCGTTGCCTGTGAAATAACTAATGTTGCGGGACCTGGCAATGCCATTCCATCAGTTGAAGGCGTTACCCAAACATCGATCAATTGACCAGATTCAAGCGAGGGCAAATGTCCTGCTTTTATTGGCACACTAATCAAGCGCGAGTCGGAACGAACACGATCGGCAATTGAATTCAAAGTCAACAAGTCGCCACTAAATAAATCCCTAGTTACAACTTTTCCAATCGCCTGATCAACTTCACTGATCACTTCAATAGAATCGGGTACCAATACTTCAACTAGCTGAACATCATTTTGGGTCAGCGCGCTGCCAACTGGAACTGATCGATTCACTAGAACAGCACTTTGCCTCATTGAAGCCTTTGCAAATAAGCCTTGGGCAAGAAGTACCGAAGTGATCACAAAAATAATCCCAAGCCAAAGTCGAAAATCCTTAATGGATCTCTTTGGCCTAGTTGAAACCTGTTTGATTTTCATGGTGCGCTTCTTAATAAAACCAGACTGTTAATCGGAATCAAATAGGACTGATTGTGAACTAGAAGGTCTAAGTGATCGTTTCCAAAGCGAATTAATTTTCCACTTAATTGATTTCCATTGCTTAGATAAATCGAAACAATCGACAGATTCTCAACCAGATTCTTCACCCACATCGAAGTTGTATCTAAGTCACTATTTTCAATTCGAAACACAGCCCGTTGGTCAACACCAGCCAAGTAGATTGCGTGGGCAAGATTCACTAAATAGTTAATTCGGTTTTTGCTAATTACCAAAAATTGATCAGAAGTGAACCTAATTGAGCCTGTCACAATTGGAAAGCTTGGGCAATTAATTGCCAGCGTTATTTCACTTTCAGTATTTCGAATTCGATCAATTAGTTTGATGTGCTCTTGTTCGAATTTGATTCCGTCGGCAACTTCAATGAGTTTTTCGATTCTGGTTTCAACGGTGATTTCTTCATGGGCATCTTTGAGAATGCTTTCAGCTATGTCAACCGCACTACTTGATGAAACTTGCTTCATTGGCAAAGTTTGCAATGAGCATCCTCGCCTGTGGATTTTGTTATCCACAGAAAAGTAAAAAGTAAGTAAGTCCTATTGACCCCAGTTTTCCCAAGGAATAGAACTGCCATACCGAATTAACAACAGGTAACTCATTTAGGGGAAATATGAATGCCATTGTTTATGCTTTGCCAGCACCATTTGTTAATAACCCAGCAACTGCTGAAGTTATAGCCTTGCCGAGAAGAACTAAGTACGGACTGCAAGAAACCCTGCCATTTGAATGGCCAGCTAAACCCAAGCCCCAATACGTTTCACCTCGAGTGACAACACTTAAAGCAACTGATTTTGATGTGCAGCCAACTGGGAGAAAAGACTTGCCGCCGGCCAAAGAATGGTCAGTTCATTTAGTCAAAGCTTTGATCGAAGTTGTTAATGGCAGTCGCTCAGTTTCCCAATTACTTCGCTGGGTCACCCCAGAAGTAATGTCTGGGCTTAAATTCCAGTTAGCTCGAAAGGGATTTCCTAAGTTTCAACTAACCAGTATTAATGTTCATGAAACTGATGATGGGGTTGCTGAAATTAGCGCGGTCTTCAAATCTAAAAACCGTGCTTATGCAATGGCGATGCGTCTTGAAGGACTAGATGGAAAATGGCGCGCCACTTCCCTAATCTGGGGTTTTTAGTTTTTTACTAGCCCAATAACTTTTTGGGTCTGCAGTTTTAATAAAAAGACAATTAAAAATAAGACGCCAAGAGCCGTTAAAAATGTAACGATCACCATTGGCAGACCTGGGTCATCGGCTTCAAAGAATAGAAAAACCAACATTCCGATTGGAAACAAACTGGCAGCGCCAATTGAGTAAATAATGCGATCGAAGTGAATCAAAGATTGGCTAGTAAAAATCTGATCGGTTTTAATTAAATTTAGTAGCTTCCAAACTGAAACTATGACTACTTGGGCGCATAGAAACATAAAGCCAACTAGGAATGTAAGTGGCCAGCGCAAGCTCGCATCATTTGGTGATGTTTTAGCCATGTAGGCGAACTGCCCTGGGAAAGAAAAAACTTGCAAGACTGTAAAGAGGAAAAATAAACCACCCAGAAACAACTTCAGAGCATTAATCACTCTTGGTTCGGTAAACATTTGTGCCTCTCCAATGGGACTTCCCGATACTACTTGACCTGCAAAAGACAGACTTGACAATGGATTCCAGATTGTAAACAATTTACTATCCGCAGATGAAGGGTTTAGCGAAAAATGAGCGTTCAGGTATTTAAAGATCATGCAGCCATGCCATGGCCAAACGGTGCTGGCATTACTTATGAAGTGACCCGCTTCCCTGAATCAGGTGACTTTGAATGGCGAATTAGCTTGGCTGATATCGATAACGACTGCCCATTCTCAGTAATGCCAGGAGTAGATCGTGGCATTGTTTTGATGGAAGGCAATCACATGATCCTTGCCAACCCAGAACAAAAACTGCGCATTGATGAATTAGTTGCATTCAATTACCCAGGTGAGATTGCTTACGACTGCACACTTCCAGCGGGACCTGCAAAAGATCTAAATATCATGACTCGTCGCGGCAAGTTCACTTCAAAGACTGTTGTTTTTGGCGGTGGCACACATCGAATTGATGCCAGCAAAGATATTCATATCATTGTTGGTCTTCGCGGTGTCACTTCTGTTGAAGGTCAATCGCTTAACTACCGCGATGCAGCCAGATTATCTGGGACTTGCGAAGTTACAACAGACGGAACTTTTGCCCACATCGTTTTAACTGCTGTTTAACAAAAACAGAAATGGCCGCCAATTATTTGGCGGCCATTTCCGTTTTGAAACGAATTACCGATTAGCAGGATCGCCGTGGCACTTCTTAAATTTTTTGCCAGAACCACATGGACATTCATCATTGCGACCAACATTTTCATATTCTGAATTTGTTGTTCTAGCAACGCTTGACTTAACTTCACCAGTTTCAGATGGCGCCGAGTAAGAAAGTTGGGTTGGCATACTTTGAGCTTCTAGACCCTTTGCTTCAACCTGAACCTCATCAACTTTGCCATCGCCATCAAAATCTTTTTGGGTTGAAACCGAAACTTCAACATTAAATAGGAAGCCAATTGATTCTTCTTTAATTGCATCCATCATTGCCATGAATAAGTCATAACCTTCACGTTGGTATTCAACCAATGGATCTTTTTGAGCCATTGCGCGAAGGCCAATACCTTCTTGCAAGTAGTCCATTTCATAAAGGTGTTCACGCCACTTGCGATCAAGAACGGTAAGAATTACTCGACGTTCTAGTTCACGCATAACCGTTGGAGTTAGCGCGGTTTCTCGGGCGTGATAAGCATGATCGATGTTTTGATGCAACTGATCGGCTAAGAAATCTTCACTTAGATCGCCTTTGCTGCCACCGGCCTGGGCAATAACTTCATCGATAGTTAATGAGATTGGGTAAAGCGTCTTAAGTGCGGTCCAAAGAGTATCTAGATCCCAATCTTCTGGATAACCCTCTGCAGTTGCTGCATTTACATAAGCATCAATTGTGTCGTGCATGAAATTTTTGATGTGGTCTTGAACATCTTCACCGTCAAGAATGCGGTTGCGTTCGCTATAAATAACTAAACGCTGACGGTTCATTACTTCGTCATACTTCAGAACATTTTTACGAATTTCAAAGTTCTGTGCTTCAACTTGAGTTTGTGCTGATCGGATGGCATTGGTGACCATCTTGGCTTCGATAGGCACATCATCTGGCACATTGAATCTGGTCAGGAAGCTATTAACAATTTCGCCCTTGAATAGGCGCATCAAATCATCTTGAAGTGAAAGATAGAACTTAGTTTCACCTGGATCACCTTGACGACCAGAACGACCACGTAACTGGTTATCAATACGGCGTGATTCATGGCGTTCTGTGCCAAGCACGTATAGACCACCAAGAGCAATTACTTCTTCATGTTCTGTGGCAACAGCATCTTGCGCTGCTTTAATTGCTGCTGGCCAAGCTGCTTCGTATTCACTTGGCTTTTCAACTGGATCTAGTCCACGATCAGCAAGTGCTTTTTGTGTTCGGAATTCTGGATTGCCACCAAGCATGATGTCGGTACCACGACCAGCCATGTTGGTTGCAACTGTTACCGCGCCCTTTCGACCAGCATCAGCGATGATCGAGGCTTCGCGCTCGTGCTGTTTAGCGTTAAGTACGTTGTGTGGAATACCTGAGCGAGTTAGGTAACCAGAAAGTAATTCGCTTTTTTCAACTGAGGCTGTACCAACAAGTACCGGTTGACCTTTGCGATGACGTTCAACAATGTCATCGATAACTGCTTTAAATTTGGCATCTTCAGTGCGGTAAACCAAATCAACTGCATCAATGCGCTGAGCTGTGCGGTTAGTTGGAATCGGTACAACACCAAGTTTGTAAATCTGGTTAAATTCAGCAGCTTCGGTCATCGCAGTACCGGTCATACCTGCGAGCTTGCCGTAAAGACGGAAGAAGTTTTGAAGTGTGATTGTGGCTAATGTCTGATTCTCGTTTTGAATCGGCACGCCTTCTTTAGCTTCAATTGCTTGGTGCATACCTTCGTTGTAACGACGACCTGCAAGCATGCGGCCAGTGTGTTCATCAACGATTAGAACTTCACCGTTCATAACAACGTAATCTTTGTCGCGCTTAAATAAGTTAAGTGCCTTAAGCGCGTTGTTTAAGTAACCAACCATTGGCGTATTAACTGATTCATAAAGATTGTCGATACCAAGCCAGTTTTCAACTTTTTCAACGCCAGCATCCAAGATGCCTACGGTGCGTTTCTTTTCGTCAACTTCGTAATCGGTGTCGCGAACTAAACGTGGAACAAGACGAGCAAACTCGGTGTACCACTTAGTTGCTTGATCAGCTGGGCCGCTGATGATTAATGGTGTACGAGCTTCATCAATCAGGATCGAGTCAACTTCGTCAACAATGGCAAAGTTGTGCCCACGTTGCACGCGATCTGTTGGCGAGTGCGCCATGTTGTCGCGAAGATAATCAAAACCAAATTCATTGTTTGTGCCATAAGTAATGTCAGCAAGATATGCATCACGTCTAGCTAATGGATCCATGTTGGCCAAGATTGTGCCAACACTTAGACCTAGGAATCTATGAACTCGACCCATCCATTGCGCGTCACGAGCGGCTAGGTAATCGTTTACGGTAACGATGTGTACACCGTTGCCAGCAAGCGCATTTAAATAAGCAGGAAGTGTTGAAACTAAAGTTTTACCTTCGCCAGTTCGCATTTCAGCGATGTTGCCAAGGTGTAGCGCCGCACCACCCATAATTTGCACGTCATAGTGACGCTGACCAAGTGTGCGTCGGGCAGCTTCACGAACAACTGCGAATGCCTCTGGCATTAACTCATCTAAAGATTCACCTTCGCTGATGCGCGAACGGAATTCTGTCGTCATGCCTTTTAGTTCTTCATCGCTCATTGCGGTGAAGTGGGTTTCTAGGGCATTGACCTGCTTGGCTATTGATTCCAATCGGCGCAGAATCTTGCCTTCGCCAGCGCGAAGTACCTTATCTAATACGCCCAACTTTGGAATCCTTTTAATTTTGCGAAGTAATTTCGCTTAGTTGCCCTCTAATCGTAGGTCACATGGGAATTGGGCTGAAATTTAGCCGTTAACTGTTTCCTGTTAGCGAAATCACCTGTATTTAAGCCTAAAAACGTATGTTGGTTCCAAGGATGACTGTATTTACAGGTTATTTTTTATAAGTACGTCTCTTCCCCGAAAGTTAAGGCAATGAAACTTCCTCGTATTGCTATGGCTCTTGCCATGGGCATAAGCCTGCTTGGAACAACTTCGGCAAATGCAGCTGACGTACCTTCATCTTTTACGATCACCGGATCTGGTCACGGCCATGGTGTTGGTCTATCTCAATACGGCGCTCAAGGTATGGCTGCCTACGGCGGCAAGACTGCTGATGAAATTGTTACTTACTTCTACCAAGGCACAACGGTTTCTGAATACGACTACACCGCAAATCCAAACATAAAGGTCAGCGTCGAAGGTGACACACCAATGATGGCTTTGCGATTTGAAGATGATCCATCAAATACAAACGCTGTTGCAGTACAACCAGCGATCACTATCGGTGGCGTTGCATTAACTGGAATTGAATACAACGTTGACTACACATTTGTTTTAACCGGAACTTCTTATGTTCTTAGCGGTGGCTTACTTACCCCAACTACTTATAGTTCAACAGCAACGATCACATGGGATAACGCTTCAACACTTGCCAACGTAAATGGTGGGCCAATTGGCAGCACTTCAATTGGATTGCTTGGTTTAGTTGGTTCATGTTCGACAAGTAATTGTGTGCACAGATACAAATACGGAACTATTGATATTTTTGTTAGCGCATTAAAACCTGGTGTGCTAGTTGATCGCGACTTGCAAGCAGTCAACACAATGAAACTAAATACCGAATACCTTTATGGCATTGGTGAAGTTCCATCAAGTTGGCATGCTGAAGCTCTAAAAGCACAAGTAATTGCTGCTAGAACTTATGGCACACGTAAACAACTCGATTTTCCAAACGCAGATCGCGATGACTGTGGTTGTCAGATTTTTTCTTCAACAGTTGATCAAAACTATGTTGGTTTTAGTAAAGAATATTTAGCAAGTGGCGCTGCATGGGTGGCTGCAGTAAACGCAACACTTAATCAAGCAGATGCAAACAAGGGCAAAGTAATTCTTAATGGCACAGATGTAATCACTGGTTACTACACAGCATCAACGGGTGGCAAAACCCAACCAAAAAATGAATGGGGTAACGGCAGCGCTACCTATCTAGTCTCTGTTGATGATCCATATTCACTCGATGCTCGTGTTGGTAATTCACTTGCTAGTTGGTCGGTCAATCTTGATCAAGCAACCCTTGTCACTCGCCTCGCTGGTCAAGGTGTGAGCGTTGCCAACGTCGCCTCGATTGCGATTACTGAAAAGTATGCAAGCGGTGGCGTTAAGAAATTAACCTTCACAGATTCAAATGGAACGCCAACCGTTCTAACGATTGCTGCCGGTCAGCCAGTAACTCCTGATGAACTTCGCACACTTCTTGGAACTTATTCAACTTACTTATCAGCAATCACTTGGACGCCGGTAACTCCAACACCGACTCCTACCCCAACTCCAACAGCACCTGCAGTTCCGGCTCCAGCCGCGCCTGCGCCAGCACCTGCTGCGCCATCAGTTTCAACGCCAACTGCAACGGCTAAGAAAAAAGTTAAATCAATAACTTCTGTTTCTTGGCAATCAAGCAAAGTAAAGAAGACCAAAGCTGTGGTGACTGGAAAAGTTTCACCGGTTATGAGTGGTGTTTCAGTAAGGCTTCAAGTACTTCGAAACTCCGAGTGGGTAACTGTTGCGACCGACACAACTGGGAATAAGGGATCTTGGTCACTTCGCTGGGCATCGATAAACACTGGCACACATAAATTTAGAGTTGTTGCCGCATCAGCAGTTAACACAGTTTCTACAAAGACTAAGAGCCTGAAAGTTACCAAAGTCCTCTAACGTGGCAGACTCTTAAGGGTTCCCCTATTAGGAGTTAATTCGTGTTCGATCGCCTTGGCCACTTCGTTGTACGTCACCGCAAAGCAATTCTTGCTTCATACATAGCCTTCATCGCTCTATCAGGTGCGATTGGCATTGGTGTATTTAGCAATGTGAAATCACAGGGCTATGACAACCCAAACAGTGAATCAGCCAAAGTCGACATCATGCTTCGCGATGAATTTAATGTTCGAGACGCCAGCGTAGTTTTCATTGTTGATTCACCAACTTTGATTAGTGATCCAGCAAGTGAATCTTTAATTTCTAAGATTGCAAGTGATGTAAAAGCCGAACCAAATGTTGAAAAAGTATCAACTTACTGGACTTCAGGAAAACCAGATTCGATGGTCAGTTCTGATGGCAAAGCAACGGTAATCAGTATTTATTTTGATCAAAACTTAGATGCCGAAACTGCCTCAAAATCAGCAGGTGATCTTCAAGAGAAATATGACGGTGATCGTGATGGCGCTCGCATTTATGTGGCTGGCCTGCAAACGGTTTATCACTCAATTAATTCAGCCATCAAGCAAGATTTAGTAAAAGCAGAATCAATTGCGATTCCACTCAACATCGTCATGCTTTTAATTATTTTTGGAACTGCAGTTGCTGCAGGACTTCCAATGATCGTGGCTTTGGGATCTATTTTTGGATCATTCTTAACTTTATTTTTAATCAGTCAGGTAACGGACATTTCGGTTTTTGCACTGAATTTAATTACCGGGCTTGGGCTTGGCTTAGGTATCGATTACGCATTACTTATTGTCAACAGATTCCGTGAAGAACTTCATGCTGGACATGATGTTGAAACAAGCGTTGCAAAATCAGTTGCCACTGCTGGTCGAACCGTTTTCTTCTCAGGCATCGCCGTAATGCTTGTTTTAGCTTCAATGGTCTTGTTCCCGCAATACTTCTTGAAGTCATTTGCATACGCAGGTATTAGCGTTGTGCTCTTTGCTGTGTTGGCATCAATTCTTGGTTTGCCTGCAGTGCTTGCACTTCTTGGCCACAAAGTTGATAAATGGAAAGTTCGCAAGAGCGCACTAGTTAGCAATGACCATGGCGGTTGGGCAATAACTGCCCGAACTGTCATGAAGCGACCACTGGTATTTATTTTGGCTTCGGTCGCGATACTTACTGTGTTTGCTCTTCCAGCAACTCAAGTCAAATTCGGCCAAGTTGATGATCGCGTATTACAACCATCATCACCTGTTGCAATTGCAGCTGAAGTAAGTCGTAACCGGTTTGATGGTCAGGCTGCAACCCCTGTTGAAATCATCATTCCTAAAACAAGTGCAGATGCAGCCAGGATCGAATCAATTGCCGGACAGATAGCAAAAATGAGTGGTGTGGTCAGCGTGCTAACCCCAAAATCATTCACAATGCATGGTCAAACGGTGCCTCTTCCAACAACACCACCTGGTCAAGAAACTTCGAGCAACTTCCGAATTTCTGCGGTTCTTGAAAATGGACCACGTCAGGCTGAAAGTGTTGATTTAGTAAAAGAGCTTCGAGCCATGGATTTACCTGATGGTCGTCTAATTGGTGGTGCATCAGCAATCTATTTAGATTCACAAGCTGGAATTGCAGATCACATGCCACAAGTAATCACTTGGCTTGCGATTGCAACCATGCTTGTGCTGTTCATGTACACCGGAAGTATTTTGCTTCCGATTAAAGCTGTTGTGCTAAACCTAGTGAGCTTGGCGGCCACCCTTGGATTAATTACCTATGTTTTTCAAGAAGGCCACTTGAAATGGCTAGTTGGCGATTTCACTGTCACTGGTGTAATTGATACTTCTACTTTGGTTCTAGTTGCTGTTGTGGCATTTGGGTTATCCATGGATTATGAACTATTCATGCTTAGCCGCATTAAGGAAGAGCACGACAATGGTGCAAGCACTGTCGATGCAGTGAGTTTTGGTCTTCAACGATCAGGTCGCATTATTAGTGCCGCAGCTATTTTGATCGCACTTGTTTTCATTACCTTTATTACAAGTGGGGTTACTTCAATCAAAATGCTTGGTTTAGGCACTGCATTTGCAATTTTGCTTGATGCAACTTTGATTAGAGCAATCTTGGTACCAGCTCTTATGCGTGTGGCTGGAAAGTGGAACTGGTGGGCACCAAGACCGCTTGCAAAATTCCATGCTCGCTTTGGAATTACTGATTAGAGTTTCTAAATGATTTTGATCGATACTGCGATCTGGCCTTGGCGAGATTGGTTATGGTGTCACATGGTTAGTGACACTTCGATTGAAGAACTTAAGGAATTTGCTTCTAAATTAGGTATTCCCGACAAAGGTTTCCAGGGCGATCACTTTGATGTACCTGAACACATGCGCCAAATCGCGATCGACCAAGGGGCTAAAGAAGTTTCCTCTAGAGAAATTTTGCGAGCGCTATATGCAGCAGGCATTCGCAAACGACCTAGTGAACGCCATGGCAGGCCAAAGAATGTGCCAATTCATCAGCCCTAATGCACTTTGCCTTGCCTAGTCTGAAACAATTGCTAAATGAGCAACACCGAAGCACCAAAGCCAGTCAATCTACTTAAATACGCATACCTTTCAATTGCAACAGGTATCACCGTTTTCTTATTAAAAATCCTTGCCTGGTGGTTCACCGGATCAGTTGGTTTGCTTTCAGACGCGCTTGAATCAACAGTAAATATCGTTGCAGCGATCATTGCTCTTCTTGCACTTCGCACCGCAATGAAACCAGCTGATGAACAGCATCACTTTGGCCGCGGAAAAGCTGAATACTTCTCAGCTTCTGTTGAAGGTTTTATGATTTTGCTTGCTGCATTAGTCATCGTGGTTACCGCAGCAGAGCGTTTTATTCACCCTAAAGAAATTGAGCAACTTGGTTGGGGTCTAGCAATCTCAACTGGTGCTTCAGTACTTAATGGTGTTGTTGCAATAATGCTGATTCGTGCAGGCAAAGAACATCGCTCACCTGTACTTGATGCCGACGGTCGCCACTTAATGACAGATGTTTGGACATCTGTTGGCGTTCTAGTTGGCGTTGGGTTAGTTCAGGTAACTGGATACCTTCGCCTTGATGCTCTTGTTGCGATGGCTGTTGGTCTAAACATCGTTTTAACCGGCGTGAACTTACTTCGTGAGAGCACTTCAAAATTGATGGACAAGTCGCTTCCAAAAGAAGATCATGAAGCCATCGTTGAGGTACTTAAGAAATTCGAATCTGACGAAGTTAAATTCCATGCACTTCAAACCCGTGAATCAGGCCGTCATCGCTTCGTTTCAATGCACGTTCTTGTACCTGGTGCTTGGACTGTGCAGAAGAGTCACGATCTAGTTGAAGATGTTGAAAAAGCGATTATTGAAGTGTTGCCAGATACAACTGTGCACACGCATCCAGAACCAATCGAAGATCCGCGTGCTTGGGAAGATATTCCTGCCGGCTCTTACACTTGGCAAGACTAAATCTGCGGTAAAACTTCTTTAGCTAACTTACGTTCTGCAAAAAACGACATCAACGGAACAGTTCCGGCAAGCATGACCAAAAGGGTCTTACCGACTGGCCAACTGAGTTTCAGTGAAAGCACAAAAGTTGCAATCACGTAAAGCGGGAATAAGTAACCGTGAATCATCCAAGCAATCGCATAAGCTGCAACTTCTTCTTTTGCGATTAAGTATCGATAAGGCATAGCGACAAAAGTAAGGACGGCAAGAACTGTGCCAACCAAGATGGCAAGTGCTCGGTAAAGTTCCCAGGCTTTCTTAACACTCATTTTGATACCTTCTTTGATCGCTCAATTTCTTCTTGAATAATACGCCACCACATCCCAGCAATGATGATTGCAAAGATGATCCAATTGCCGGTGTAAATAACATTTCGCCAATGCAGACCCGTTTTTTGAGGAGCATCAAAGATCGGTTTAACGGCAGTTAAGCCATCCCCTACTTCAATTGCCACAAAATAACCGTCATGCAAAGTGGAATTGGCTTTAGCCAAAATAGATTCGGTTGTGATGTAGCTAGGAAGATTTATCAAATTTTTAACATCGGGGCTTTCACTTGGTTGCATAACGCCAGTTAAAGTAACTTGACCACTTGGAACTTCAATTTGTGAATCAGTTGGTGTCCAGCCGCGAACAACACCAACACCTGATCCATCAGTAAGGGTTAAAACATCAACAACCCAAGTACCAACAGGAACTGTCCAAGAAACTACTGCGTCAGTTCCAGGTTCAGGATTTAATAATTGCTTTCCATCAACTGGCCGCTGTTCAAATTCAATTCGGCTATCTGGCTGCCAAGTCCCAGTAATGGAAGTTTTTATACCCACTGAAGTTGGTGGTAAGTAATCGCGTAGCGGACTTAAATCTGAAAAATTTCCAGTCTCACTGGAAGTTGGTGCAATGTAATGAGCGCGATTCCATTGCCAATTACCAAGCATTAGGCAGCCAATAACAGCAATTAGTGAAAGTGAATTAATTGCTACTAGCCGCTTGGAGAAGTAACGCATTAAAAAGAAT
>JBEGOT010000049.1:0-11189 GCA_041181865.1 Actinomycetota bacterium
GTTGATTACAAGGTTCGAATTCTTGATGGTGGCGCCGGAACGGGAGCAGTCACTCGAGTACTTATTGAAACCGCCGATGGCACTAAGCGCTGGAACACAGTTGGTGTGCACGAAAACGTGATTGCAGCCTCTTGGTTAGCCCTAGAAGATGCGATTAATTACGGTTTATTAGATAAATAGTTACTTATCTGACATAGGAATTGCTTGTTCCACATCTTGTGGAAGTGCACGTTCAACATCTTCAGCAGTAGTTGCGGTGAACATCAAGCGGATCGCGTAAGCCAAAAGGGCCACGATCAATAATCCAGTAACAGCTCCCGCAAGAACACCAGGTAAGACGGTTGCTTTGTAAGTGATGTAACCAACCACGCCAGCACTTGGCAGGGTAACAACCCAGGCACCCATCATTCGACCAATTGTTTTTAAGTGAACTTTATGTCCGCTGCCAATACCTGAACCAATTACCGAAGTTGCTGCTGCGTGCGTAGTTGAAATTGGAATACCTAAATGAGTTGCACCATTAATAGATGTGATCGCACCTAAGTTTGCTGCCAATCCAGAAGCGCGAGTGATATGGGTTATTTTTAAGCCCATTGTTTCGATGATGCGCCAGCCACCATAGAAAGTACCAATGGCGATTGCGAACTGCGCTGCGAAAATAACCCAAGTTGAAGGTGAAAGTTTTGAACCGTCTTCTGCTTGCAAGTAACCGGCTGAATACAGCGCGGCAGCCATAATGCCCATAGTTTTTTGCGCGTCATTTGAACCATGACCCCAAGAAACAAATGCGCTAGAGAAAATTTGACCCCAGCGGAAAAATTCGTGGTTGTCATCAAGTTTGAAAATTATTTTTGCCAGCCTGATTATCCAGCTTGCGATGATGGCAACTAGGAATGCAACGATCGGTGAAAGGAATATCGCAACCACTGTTTTTTGAACAGTGCTCCAAGAGACGGCATCAATGCCACCAGCAGAAATACCTGCACCAAGTAAACCGCCAATTAATGCATGCGATGAAGATGATGGCAGACCATAAGCCCAAGTAAAAAAGTTCCAGAAAATTGCGCCAAGTAGCGCAGCTAAAGTTACGCGCAAACCAAATGGGATCACGTTGCTTGCTGCTGCAGGAAGAGAATCTAAATTAACTGTTTTTGAAATTGTGTTTGCAACAGCTGTTCCGATAACAAAAGCTGGTAAAAAATTAAAAACTGCCGAAACAATAACGGCAGTTCTAGGTTTTAAAGACTTAGTCGCAATGACTGTTGAAGTCGCGTTTGCCGCATCGTGGAAACCGTTTGAAAAATCAAAAATTAAGGCTAGGGCGATCGTGATTATGGTCGTCCAGAGTATGTAATCCACGTTGATAACTATGGCAGGTTGCCCCTAGTCAGCACACAGCAGTCTGGGATATTGGTATGACCTTTTTGGATTGCTATTCTTAACCAATGCGTATTGCCCGGGTTTCAGTTCCTGACATTGCCGGCCCAGTATTTGGCATTATTAATGGCACCAAAATTGGAATCCTTAAAAGCCACCCATTTGGTGAACTTGAACCAACCGGCGTTGCCCTTGATTTAGATGACGTAAAAATTCTTTCACCAGTATTGCCAAGCAAAGTAGTTTGTGTGGGCAAGAATTATGCAGATCACGCCAAAGAACTTGGCGGGGAAGTTCCGGCCGAACCAGTAATTTTTATTAAGCCAAACACCACTGTGATTGGCGAAAACGATCCAATCGTGCTGCCACCGCAATCTGGCAACGTTCACCATGAAGTTGAACTTGCAGTTGTAATTAGCCATTTGTGTAAATACGTGGCATTTGAACGTGCTCACGAAGTAATTCTTGGTTACACAGTTGCAAATGATGTGACTGCGCGTGATCTTCAAAATGTTGATGGCCAGTGGACAAGAGCCAAAAGCTTTGACACTTTCTGCCCACTTGGCCCATGGATTGAAACAGAAATAGATCCAAGCAATTTAGAGCTAACTTGCGAAGTAAATGGGGAAGTTCGCCAAGCTGGCAACACAAAAGATTTAGTTCGCAGCGCTCATGAAATGGTTGCCTGGATTTCAAATATCATGACATTGCTACCAGGTGATGTGATTTTGACGGGCACACCAGCAGGTGTTGGACCGATCAATGAAGGCGATATTGTTGAAGTAACAATTTCTGGAATTGGCACTCTCTCTAATCCAGTAGTCAAGAAATAACTAATAGGAGTTATTTGTGTCTGACGTTCGCGTTCGGTTCTGTCCATCACCGACAGGTAACCCGCACGTTGGCATGGTGCGAACCGCACTTTTTAACTGGGCTTACGCTCGTCACACTGGTGGCACATTTATTTTCCGCATCGAAGATACGGACACCGCTCGCGATAACGAACAGTCATATCACGACCTGCTAGCTTCACTTCGCTGGTTAGGTATGACTTG
Source organism: Actinomycetota bacterium (assembly GCA_041181865.1). Lineage (GTDB taxonomy): Bacteria > Actinomycetota > Actinomycetes > S36-B12 > UBA5976 > UBA5976. Next base: position 2,433 of record JBEGOT010000049.1, read on the forward strand.
GGATGAGGGTCCTGAAGTTGGCGGACCACATGCGCCATATCGCCAATCACAGCGAATGGATATCTATGCCGAAGTTGCCGCAAAACTTATTGCTGGTGGCCATGCTTACTACTGCTACTGCTCACCAGAAGAACTTGAAGATCGCCGTGAAAAAGCGCGCGCCTTAAATAGGACTCCTGGTTATGACGGTGCCTGTCGTGATTTAAGTGCTGATCAGGTTGCTGCCTATAAAGCAGAAGGTCGCGCGCCAGTTGTTCGCATGCGCATGCCAGATACTGACTGGACTTGGAATGACTTAGTTCGTGGTGAAGTTACTTTTGCTGCCGAACATGTACCTGATTACGTAATAGTTCGAGCAACCGGTGAACCGCTATACACACTTGTTAACCCAGTTGATGACGTATTAATGGAAGTTACCCACGTACTTCGCGGAGAAGATCTATTAAGTAGTACACCTCGCCAATTAGCGCTTTATGACGCCCTTAAAGCTGTTGGCGTAGCTAAAGGTGAGCGACCACTTTACGGTCACCTTCCTTATGTAATGGGCGAAGGCAATAAGAAACTTTCTAAGCGCGATCCAGAATCAAGTCTTTTGATGTATCGCGAAGAGGGCTATCTTCCTGAAGGCCTACTTAACTATCTAGCTTTGCTTGGTTGGTCATTCGGGGAAGACCGTGAATTCTTTTCAAAAGAAGAAATGGCCAAAGTATTTGATGTCGCCAGAGTTAACGCCAACCCTGCTCGCTTTGATTTAAAGAAGTGCACCGCAATCAATGCTGAATGGATTCGAACATTACAGTTCGAAGATCTTGCTAATCGCCTGGTTCCGTATTTGAAATCTGATGGTGTATTTGCTGGCGATCCAACAGCAGCTGATCTTGAAGTTCTCTTGCAAGCAATTCCACTTGTGCAAGAGCGTATGGAAACTTTGCGCCAAGGCGTTGGCATGCTTGGGTTCTTGTTCTACGGCAACCCAGGTTCACCAGACTTTGAAGTAGATCCAGATGAAGCAGCCAAGGTATTAACTCCAGAAGCGCAGCCAGTCCTTATTGCAGCCCTTTCGGCCTTAAATTCAGTTGGCACCTGGACCACCGAAAAGATTGAAGAAGCGCTTCGCGTCTCACTTATTGAAGGGCTTGGTCTAAAACCAAAACTAGCTTTTGGTCCAGTTCGGGTTGCAGTTACCGGCAGGCGAGTGTCGCCACCATTATTTGAATCACTTGAGATCTTGGGTAAAACAAGATCGCTTGCTCGAATTCAAGCTGCGATTATCTAAAGTAGCCCCGACGGGATTTGAACCCGCGCTACCGCCTTGAGAGGGCGGCGTGCTAGGCCGCTACACAACGAGGCCCCTAGCAAAAAGAGTCCTAAAACCCTTTTCTCGCTGGGGTACCAGGACTCGAACCTAGACTAGCTGAACCAGAATCAGCTGGGCTGCCAATTACCCCATACCCCATTTGGCATCGCTTAAAGGTTCCCCTCAAGCGACCTTGAGAATTCTACCGATTAACTGCGGGTTTGCAGTAACTCGCTAATTTTCTGGGCAGCACTAATAACAGCAGGCCCATGGATGCGACCAGGTGATTTGGTTAGGCGCTCAAGTGGCCCAGAAATGGAAACAGCGGCAATCACTTTTCCGTTGCTTGATCGAACTGGAGCAGACACAGATGCCACGCCCGCTTCACGCTGACCAATAGATTGTGCCCAGCCGTTTCGCCTGACTGCTGATAAATCTGTGGCCGAAAACTTTGCCCCGCGAAGACCACGGTGTAGTCGGTCTGGTTCTTCCCAAGCCAAAAGTACCTGGGCAGCAGATCCAGCCTGCATACTAAGCGTGCTGCCAACTGGGACCGTGTCCCTAAGACCGGAAGTTAATTCAGCTGCGGCAACACAAATCCGCATGTCACCTTGGCGGCGGTATAGCTGAGCACTTTCCTTGGTGGCATCCCTAAGGCTGATCAAGATTGGGTTAGCGACATTTGTTAACAAGTCCTCACCAGCTGCGCCAGCAAGTTCATTAAACCTAGGGCCAAGCACAAAGCGCCCGGCTATATCACGAGCCACAAACCTGTGGTGCTCTAGAGCCATGGCAAGGCGGTGGGCAGTTGGGCGGGCAAGGCCAGTAGCCGAAACTAAACCAGCCAGTGTTTGTGGGCCAGATTCAAGTGCGTCCAGTATGTGGGCAGCCTTGTCAAGAACCCCAACACCACTATTACTATCGTCCATGTAGTGATATTGCTATCTCGAATAATGAGATGTCAATTCATGAACCAACTTCAGAACAAAGAGGTACCGCTATGGGTCGCACACTTGCCCAAAAAGTATGGGATGACCACATTGTTCGCAGCAAAGCTGGCGAACCAGATCTACTTTTCATCGACCTGCACTTAGTCCATGAAGTCACTAGCCCACAGGCATTCGATGGCCTGCGCGAAGCTGGCCGCAAAGTACGCCGCACAGATTTAACCTTGGCAACTGAAGATCACAACGTGCCAACTATTGATATTGACAAGCCAATCGCTGATCCAATCAGCCGCGTGCAAGTTGATGCCCTTCGCAAAAACTGTGAAGAGTTTGGTGTGCCGATCTTTTCTCTTGGCAACCAAGAACAAGGAATCGTGCACGTTGTTGGACCACAGCTTGGCTTAACCCAGCCGGGTATGACTGTTGTTTGTGGCGACTCACACACTTCAACTCACGGTGCGTTTGGCGCATTAGCTTTTGGTATTGGCACCAGCGAAGTTGAACATGTTCTTGCAACACAAACACTTCCACTTAAGCCATTTAAGACAATGGCGATCACAGTCAATGGAAAACTTCCAGAAGGCGTGACAGCTAAAGATTTAATTTTGACCATCATCGCCAAAATTGGAACCGGTGGTGGCCAAGGTTACGTTATTGAATACCGAGGCGAAGCGATCCGAAATCTTTCGATGGAAGCCCGCATGACTATTTGCAATATGAGTATTGAAGCCGGCGCACGCGCTGGCATGATCGCACCAGATGAAACCACATTTGCTTACCTTGAAGGACGCGAGCGTGCACCAAAGGGTGCTGATTGGGATGCAGCAGTTAGCTATTGGAAGACCTTGCCAACAGATAGCGATGCCAAGTTTGATCGCGAAGTAATTATCGAAGCAAGTGAACTAAGCCCATTTGTTACCTGGGGAACTAACCCAGGTCAGGGTGTGCCATTAAATAGCACAGTTCCATCACCAGAAAACTTCTCAGATCCAGTTGAAAAGCTAGCTTGCGAAAAAGCCCTTGGTTACATGGGTCTATCTGCAGGTCAAAAAATTAAAGACATCAAAATCGACACAGTCTTTCTTGGTTCGTGCACTAACGGTCGCATCGAAGATCTGCGCGCAGCAGCTGACATCATCAAAGGCAAAAAAGTTGCAAATGGTGTTCGCATGATGGTGGTTCCTGGTTCGGTTCGGGTCCGCCTGGCTGCAATGGCAGAAGGCCTAGACAAAGTGTTCTTAGAAGCTGGCGCAGAATGGCGCGAGGCAGGTTGTTCAATGTGTTTGGGTATGAATCCAGATAAATTAACTCCAGGAGAGCGAAGCGCATCGACTTCAAATCGAAACTTTGAAGGTCGCCAAGGTCCAGGCGGACGTACTCACTTGGTCTCACCACAAGTTGCTGCAGCTACCGCAATTCGTGGAACCCTTTCTTCACCAGCTGACTTAGTGAATGCAGGTTAATCATGGAAAAATTTGTTAAACACACTGGCACTGCAGTTCCACTACGTGCCTCAAATGTGGACACTGACCAGATCATTCCGGCTGAATACCTAAAGCGCATTACCCGTCATGGATTTGAAGACGGCCTTTTCTCTGCTTGGCGGAAAGATGAGAACTTTGTGCTTAATCAACCACAGTTTAAAAATGGCACAGTTTTGGTTGCTGGCCCAGATTTTGGTACTGGCTCTAGCCGCGAACACGCAGTTTGGGCACTTATGGACTACGGCTTTAAAGTTGTGATCTCTTCACGTTTTGCAGACATCTTCCGGGGTAACTCAGGTAAGCAAGGATTGCTAACAGCTGTTGTTGAACAAGATTTTGTTGAGCAATTATGGAAAGAAATCGAAAATCACCCAGACACAGAAGTGACTGTGGACCTTGATTCACGCACCATTACGGCTGGCGGCCTCACTGCAACGTTTGAAGTGGATGATTATGTTCGTTGGCGCCTGATGGAAGGCCTTGATGACGTTGGTTTAACACTTCAGCATGTGGGCGAAATCGATTCTTTTGAATCAAAGCGACCAAGCTTTAAGCCGGTAACTGCCTAAAACCCATTGAATACTTGTGGATAAGTAGCAAAAACCCATTAAAAAAGTAAAAAATCCCGAGAAATCGGGATTTTTTCTTGTATTTGGGCGTGTCATTTATCAAAAACCTTGATTTTGCGCCGTAAAGTCAATAACGAATTGAACGGGGTAGTTCAATTCACCTGGAAAGCCCTAAGGCTGGCCAGTAAAAGCAAAGCCCGGCATTCGCCTGAACGTCGGATTAACTTGGAGGAACTCAAGTGAACAAGGCAGAACTAATCGACGCAGTAGCTGAAATTGCTGGTCTAAGCAAAAAAGACGCAACCAATGCAGTTGACGGCGTATTCGACTCAATCACAAAAGCTGTAGCTAAGGGTGACAAAGTTTCACTAACTGGCTTCGGTATCTTCGAAAAATCAGACCGTGCTGCACGCACTGGCCGCAACCCACAAACAGGTGCACCAGTACAGATCGCTGCAACTTCAGTACCGAAGTTCCGCGCTGGCGCTGAATTCAAGAAGAAAGTATCTGGCAAGTAAGCCAATCACTTTTAGCGGTCGGGCTCGTTGGGTTTCCTTCGGGCCCGATTGCTTTTTTATGCCATTATTTTGGCTAATTTTTGGGCTTGGCAGTTTAAATGTGCCAGTATCTATAGGTGACTAGCGCCATCAAACCCAAGGATGCGGGAATTTGGTACCGAATTATTACCGGTGCCCTTCGTCCGTTCATGATGCTTTTCACCAAACGCGATTGGCGCGGCGCCGAACAACTTCGCACATCTGGCGGGGTGGTTGTGGCGATGAATCACCTAAGTTGGTTTGATCCATTTGTGGCCGGACACTTCGTGCACGATCAAGGTCGCCAAGTGCGGTTTTTAGCAAAAGCGGAAATATTTAAGATCCCAGGTCTTGGCACAATTTTAAAAAGTGCTGGGCAAATCCCAGTGAAGCGAAAAGATTCAGAAGCAGCGGCTGGATCACTGCTAAAAGCAATGGAAGCAGTTCGCGCAGGTCAATGCATTGTGATTTATCCAGAAGGTACTTTAACTCGCGACCCAAATCTTTGGCCGATGAGTTCTAAAACAGGTGCTGCGCGCATTGCATTAACAACTGGTGTACCAGTTATTCCAGCTGCGCAGTGGGGACCAAATCACGTATTGAAACCTTACGGAAAAATGCTTTACTTACTTCCGCGCAAAACAATGCATGTGTGGGCTGGCCCGCCAGTTAATTTAGATGACCTGCGCAATCAACCAATAACTGCAGCAACGTTGCGCGAAGCCACGGATCGCATCATGAAAGCTGTGACAGACTTACTTGCAAGTCAGCGTGGTGTTCCAGCACCTGATAAACCAATGCCACGTAATGCAGTGCCACCTAGGAAACCGGAGTCCGCATGAAGCATGTAGCTGTCATGGGTGCAGGTTCCTGGGGAACAGTTTTTTCAATGATCTTGGCGGACGCTGGTTGTGATGTTTCACTTTGGGCTCGTTCAAGTGATATCGCAGATGAAATTAACGCTAAGCACGTTAATAGTTTTTATCACCCAAATTTAAAGCTGCCACAAGCTGTTAAAGCAACCAATAATCCAGATGAAGCATTAACTGATGCCGACTTAGTTATTTTGGGTGTGCCAGCACAGACACTTCGCGAAAACCTTTCAGCTTGGTCACTTTCAATTCCACAATCTGCCGTAATCGGTTCATTGATTAAAGGTGTGGAACTTGGTACCGCTGAGCGCATGAGTGAAGTCATTGCTGAAGTTGCCAGAGTTGATACTTCAAGAGTTGCGGTAATTTCTGGACCAAACCTGGCCCATGAAATTGCAGCGCGTGAACCAGCTGCCACCACAGTTGCGTGTAGTGATGAAGAATCTGCCCGCCGGGTGCAAGATGCGTGCACCACAGATTACTTCCGCCCGTATTACACAACTGATGTGGTTGGCGTTGAAATCGCTGGCGCAGTTAAAAACGTAATTGCGCTTGCAAACGGTATGGCTGTTGGTTTGGGCTACGGGGAAAACTCTCAGGCTGCGATCATGACTCGTGGTCTTGCTGAAATGACCAGGCTTGGTGTGGCCCTTGGCGCAAACCCGCTCACATTTGCTGGCCTTGCTGGTGTTGGAGACTTAATCGCGACCTGTCAGTCGCCACTTTCGCGTAACCGCACAATTGGTGAACACATCGGTAAAGGTTTAAGTGTTGAAGAAGCGCAGCGCGTTACCCTAACCACATCTGAAGGCGTTAAGAGCTGTCGTTCAATTTTGGAACTAGCAAACCAGCACAAGGTTTCAATGCCAATCACCGAGCAAGTGGTCAATGTAATTCATCACGGGGCAAATGCCGATGAAGTATTAAAGGCATTTATGTCCAGGTCAACTGATGATGGCATTGAAGAAATGGAACACATTTAAGCCATTTAAATTGGCGAATAAGGCAATTTATCCATTTGTCTAATAGCGTTATACCTATGTCAAAGCGGATCAGAGTTGCGGTTATTTTCGGTGGCCGCAGCAGCGAACATACGATCTCATGTATTTCCGCGGGCAGCATACTTAAAGCAATCGATCAAACTAAATATGAAGTTGTGCCAATCGGTATTACCCATGAAGGTAAGTGGGTTTTAGAAAGCGCCGATAGCGCAAGACTTTCGGTTACTGACGGAGTATTCCCCGAAGTTGATGCAACTAATTCACCAGTTCTTTTTACGCCAGATCCTTCGGCAACTGAATTAGTAGTTCAGTCACAAGTTCCAGATGTGCTGGCTCAAGTAGATGTGGTTTTCCCAGTTCTGCACGGACCATGGGGCGAAGATGGCACGATCCAAGGTTTATTTGAATTAGCTGGTGTTCCTTATGTTGGTTCAGGTGTATTTGCATCAGCTGCGGCGATGGATAAAGCCCACTTGAAATCAATGATGCGAGCTGCCGACATTCCAGTTGGCCCATACGAAGTTGTTACCGATAGCGACTGGAAATTTAACCGCGAAGAATCACTTGCCAGAGTCAACAAACTTGGATTCCCGATGTTTGTTAAGCCAGCTCGCGCTGGGTCTTCTCTTGGAATTTCCAAAGTTAAAAACCAAGCAGATTTGGTTAACGCGATTGAACTAGCCCGTGAACATGATCCAAAACTGATTATTGAAGCCAGTATGGAAAACACACATGAAATTGAGTGCGGTGTTTTAGGAAGTGAGCAAGGACCTAAAGCAAGTGTGCTGGCTGAAATTATTGTGCGCGAAGGCCATGAGTTCTATGACTTTGAAGCCAAGTATGTTGATGACTCGGTTGAATTATCAGTTCCAGCAATGCTAGATCCAGCCATTGCAAAGCGCGCCCAAGATATTGCTTGCGCGGCATTCAAGGCAATTGATGCTGAAGGTTTAGCGCGCGTTGACATGTTTATAACTGGCGATCAGATTGTGATTAATGAAATAAACACCATGCCTGGCTTCACTCCAATTTCGATGTTTCCAAGAATGTGGCAAGAAACTGGAATGGATTACCCAGCACTGGTTGATTACTTATTAAGTGATGCACTTCGTCGCGGCACTGGCCTTCGCTAGGTAAGGCGATTCTTTTAATGAATAACCCTGGAATTACCGTTGGGGAACTTGGCGAGTTTGAATTAATTGACCAAATCCAAAAGCGGTTAGCAACTAGTAGCAACAGCAAAGTGAGTGTTGGTATTGGCGATGACTCAGCAGTTGTTTCTGCAAGTGGAAATCAAGCTGTGGCGTGTGTTGATGTTTTAAGTCAAGGCGTTCATTTCAGACTTGACTGGTCAACTGCAAATGAAGTTGGGCATAAAGCAGCAGCTGCAAATTTAGCCGACATTTATGCAATGGGTGCTAGTCCAACTGCACTACTTGTTGGTTTAGCTCTTCCGGAAACCACTGAAGCTAAGTGGGTTTTAGAACTAGCAGATGGCTTAGCCCAGGAAGCTAGCAAAGTGAACGTGCAAGTTGTTGGTGGGGACATTGTTAGAAGTGAAATCATCACAATTAGCGTTACCGCACTTGGCGAGTTAGAAAATCGAAAACCAATTTTGCGATCAGGAGCAAAGCCTGGTGACACGGTTGCTGTCGCCGGGAAACTGGGATTTTCAGCAGCTGGTTATTTAATGCTTTCGCGTGGATTTAGATCACCACGCGCACTTGTTGGCGCACACCGCGCACCTGAGCCACCTTATGAATTGGCAGCCCTTGCCCATAAAGCAACTTCAATGATTGATATCAGCGATGGACTACTTTCAGATGCTGGTCACATTGCTAAAGCATCAAAAGTTCAAATGCATATAAAAACTAGTGAATTAGTAATATCCGAAGACTTAAGTGCTGCAGCCTCTGCTTTCAGCGGCAACGCACTTGATGGGGTTTTAAATGGCGGGGAAGACCACGCATTTCTTGCAACATTTAGTTCACCTCTTGATGTGCCAACTGGATGGTTATTAATTGGCACAGTAAACCAAGGCGAACCTGGTG
>JBEGOT010000050.1:0-7729 GCA_041181865.1 Actinomycetota bacterium
TTGTCGACCTTCGGTTGGCAATGCACTTTTTAAACTCCACTGCATTGATTTCCAAATAATTACAACAGGAATTAGCAAAAATCCCCACGGAAGAATCCCGATTGGAATTCCAGAAATCCATATTGGAACTAAATGCGTTGCCTGCCAGGCAATCGCCGAAGCCCGAACAACTTGAATGGTTGATTCAGTTCCATGGGCAGCTAATAACCAAATTAAAACTACAAAACCAAACGAGATCATTAATCCGATTAGTGCAGCAGCAGCTCCGCCAATCAAGCTTGCTAAACCAAACGGGTATTTATTTACGTGCTCTTCATAATCAGGTTTACGCCACTTATCTGCTGGCGTAGTTGAATAGCGACGTTTACGGTTTAACACATAAAAATGGTGTCAGTGATGTGCCCAGAAACTAAGAAGCGACACCCAAGTGAACTGATGTTATTACTTGGATACCGCTTCTAATTAATTTATTTACTTAAAACTTCACGAACTAGTCGAGCAGTCTCACTTGGAGTTTTTCCAACACGAACACCTACTGCTTCAAGAGCTTCTTGCTTTGCAGCAGCTGTACCACTTGAACCAGAAACGATCGCACCAGCATGCCCCATAGTTTTACCTTCAGGTGCGGTAAAACCTGCAACATATCCAACAACTGGCTTTGTCACGTTGGCCTTGATAAATGCAGCAGCGCGCTCTTCAGCATCGCCACCGATTTCGCCGATCATCACAATTACATCTGTTTCTGGGTCATCTTGGAATGCAGCTAAACAATCGATATGAGTTGTTCCGATAATTGGATCTCCACCAATACCGACACAAGTTGAAAAGCCAAGATCACGAAGCTCAAACATCATTTGGTAGGTAAGAGTTCCTGATTTTGAAACTAAACCAATGCGACCTTTTTTAGTGATGTCGCCTGGGATGATGCCGGCATTCGATTGTTCAGGGCTAATTAGACCAGGACAGTTTGGACCAACAATTCTTGTGGTTCCTTTATTTTGTGCGTACTGGAAGAAGTTCGCAGTGTCGTGCACTGGAATGCCTTCGGTGATAACAACGCAAAGTGGAATTGAAGCATCAACAGCTTCAATCACAGCAGCCTTAGCAAACTTTGGTGGCACGAATACAACTGAAACATTTGCACCAGTTGCAGCCATTGCTTCGCCGACAGAATTAAATACTGGAATTCCATCAACTTCTTGACCACCTTTGCCAGGTGTAACACCTGCCACGACGTTTGTGCTAGAGGCGATCATGCGACGGGTGTGCTTAGTTCCTTCAGAACCAGTCATACCTTGAACAACAATTTTGCTGTCTTTATTTAAGAAAATGGACACGTCAATCTCCTACTTACCTGCAGCAAGTTGTGCGACTCGACGAGCTGCATCGTCCATAGTCTCTACGCGTTCAATAATTGTTATGCCTGATTCATCAAGGATGCGGCGGCCTTCGGCTGCGTTATTTCCATCGATACGACAAACTATTGGCTTAGTTACTGGCTCACCCTTCTGAGCCAACATGCCAATTGCCTGCACGATTCCGTTTGCAACCGCGTCACATGCAGTGATGCCACCGAATACGTTTACAAACACCGCTTTAACTTCTGGATCGCCAAGCACGATATCTAAACCGTTTGCCATAACTTGAGCGCTTGCGCCGCCGCCGATGTCAAGGAAGTTTGCCGGCTTTACCCCACCAAATTCTTCGCCAGCATATGCAACAACGTCAAGAGTTGACATAACAAGTCCTGCACCGTTACCGATGATTCCAACTTCACCTTGAAGTTTGACGTAGTTCAAATCAAATTCTTTAGCACGAAGTTCAATTGGATCTGTTTCTGCATTATCAATGAGTGCAATGTGTGATTCATGGCGGAACTGTGCATTGTCATCAAGTGTTACCTTGCCATCAAGAGCAAGAACTTTGCCATCTGGCGTTTTCGCTAGCGGATTAACTTCAACTAAGGTCGCATCTTCTTTTAGTAAAACGTTCCACAGTTGCTGAAGAATTGAAATAACTTGATCGCGAAGTTCTACTGGGAATTTTGCCGCATCTGCAATTTCAGCAGCCTTTGCAGGTGTACAGCCTTCGATTGCGTCAACTGAAATCTTTGCAAGTGCTTCTGGCTTAGTTGCAGCAACTTCTTCAATGTCCATGCCACCTTCAACACTTGCCATTGCAAGGAAGGTGCGGTTTGAACGATCTAATAAAAATGAAACGTAATATTCTTCAGCGATGTCTGCAGCTGCCGTAACTAAAACTTTACGAACAATGTGGCCTTTAATGTCTAGACCAAGAATATCTGATGCGCGATCAAATGCTTCTTGTGGCGATTGCGCTAACTTAACACCACCAGCTTTTCCACGACCACCAGTTTTGACTTGAGCTTTAACAACAACAGCAGATCCAATTTTTTCAGCTGCAGTTTTAGCTTCTTCTGGTGCTGTGCAAACAAAACCTGGAACGACTGGAACGCCATGCGCTCCAAATAACTCTTTAGCTTGGTATTCGTATAAGTCCACGCGACGGCACTTTCTTTAACAAACGTCTGTGTTCTCTACACATCGTTGTGTTTATCTAATAGACAAGATTAGGTCACAAGTAATGACTGGGCTAACGCAGGTTCTCTCTTACCCAGCCAGTAACAGCCGAAAGAGGTGTTCCTGGCGTGAAGATGGTTTGAACCCCAGCCTGAATTAATTCTGGAATGTCGTCTGTTGGGATCACGCCGCCGCCGAAGAGTTTGATGTCATCTCGACCCATCTGTTTTAACAAGTTGATTACCTCTGGGAACAAAGTTGGATGGGCTCCAGATAAAACAGAGATGCCGATCCCATCCACATTTCCAGCGATCGCCGCGTCAACAATTTGCTTTGGGGTTTGGTGCAGCCCTGTGTACTCGACTTCAACGCCAGCATCCTCCAAAGCTCTGGCGACAACCTTGGCTCCGCGATCATGTCCATCTAAACCTGCCTTGGCCACCAAAACCTTGATTGGCTTATTGACTTGGGTTGATTCGGCGCTCACGCCTACAAATATAGGCACTTGGGCGACACAGTATTTATGGTGAGCCAAGTCACATATATATAGTTATTTAATAACCGCTATAACTGGGCAATTGTCGCCAATAAAAGGGTTTTTAAACATTAGTTATGTCACTTTTATCCCCGACATCACATTTTGGTTTCCAAAATAAGCATTTCTCGGGTAAAAAAGAATAGAGAAATAAGGATTTCTCAAGATTTTAAAGTTTGACGGGAGGCAACCAGTGAGCGATAACGCACGCGGTCGTCACCGTTCTGGTCGCCATAGCGCCCCCAAGAAGAAGGTTGTAAAACCTAATTCAGTCTCAGCACTTGCTGGTCTTGCTGGCGTTAGCTCAGTTATTGTCACTGGCGGCAGCGCAATCCCAACAATGAACGCGACTGTTGTTAAAAAAGCCGACGACACCACTACTTCCCTGCCTGTTATTAAAACTCCAGTAGTTGCAACCGCATTTTCAAACCGCGCTGCTGCAGCTAGCCGCTCAGATAACCGCGACACCCTAGCCGCAGCCGAAGCATCAGCCCAGGCATCTACCGTTTCTGACCCAGCTAACGACTTAACGGCTGTTATTGATACAACCCCGACTTTAAAAAATACAGACGTTAGAGCGATCCAATCGATTTCAGCTTCATCAGATGACCTAGATCTTCTAGTTACTCAAGTTCAAGATGACGCTAACCAGCGTGCTCAACTTTTAGTTCAGCAACAAGAACTAGCAAGGACTGCAGCTGCAGAGGCTGAAGCCAAAGTTGCTGCCGCCATCAAGAAAGTTGAAGACCAAAAGAATGCAATTATTCTTCAGCAGCAACGTATCCAGGCAGTCGGCAAAGTTATTGTTCCAGTTCAGGTTGGCTACCAATTAACTGCTCGTTTCGGTCAGCACGGTCGCATTTGGTCTGGTGGCGTGCACACAGGTCTAGATTTCGATGTTCCGATTGGAACTCCGGTATACGCAGCAGCATCTGGTGTTGTAGTAGAAGCTGGCTACGAGGGTTCTTACGGTTATCGCATCGTTATTGAAAACGGTGATGGTTTCCAGACTACTTACAACCACATGTCAAAACTTTTCGTTGGTCTTGGTGCGATCACAGCCGGCACAAACCTCGGTCTTTCCGGCTCAACTGGTAACACCACTGGCCCACACTTACACTTCGAAGTTCTAAAAGACGGTGAATTCGTTAACCCAGCTGGTTGGCTATGGGGAACTTCTGAGTAATTAGTTTCGGGTTTGAAACTATAACTTTTCTACTGGTGCATACCTAAGTAGTAATCGCTTCTGTCCAGCACTCTTAAAGTCAATAGTTGCTTCTGCTTTTTCATTCTGCCCCTGAACTGAAATAACAGTTCCCATTCCAAACTTGTCATGCAAAACTCGGTCACCTACAACCAAAACCATTACCGATTCTTCACGCTTCTTTGGTCGCTGGAAATCACTTCCACTTAAGCCGATAGGTGAATACTCTTCGCCTTGGCGATCAACTAACTCACCAGGAATTTCGGTTAAGAAACGAGATTCAGGATTGAAATTTGGTTGACCCCAGGTTGACCGAGCTGCCGCTCTAGTTAAATAAAGTCTTTGCATCGCACGAGTCATACCGACATATGCCAATCGACGTTCTTCAGCCAACTCAGTTTCAGAGCCAAGTGAACGTTGATGTGGGAATACTCCTTCTTCCATGCCAGTTAAGAACACAACTGGAAACTCAAGGCCTTTAGCTGTGTGCAAAGTCATCATAGTTACTACGCCACCATGAGCATCATCTTTTGGAATTTCATCAGAATCAGCAACAAGTGAGACGCGTTCTAAGAAATCTGAAAGCCTTGCTTTTCGGTTATCTTCACTTTCAGACTGGAATTGTTCCTCAAATTCGCGGGCCACATTTTCAAGTTCAGCTAAGTTCTCAATGCGAACTTCATCTTGCGGATCTTTGCTATCAGCTAATTCTTTTAATAAACCTGAGGATTCAAGAACTGTGTGCACGATTTCACCTGGCCCAGCACCAGAGTCATCCATTACTCGAAGAAGATTAAGCAGGGCACCAAAATCTTTAAGTGCTCCAGCTGATCTTGCGGCAAGTGTATTTATTTCACTAACCCGATCAATAGCCTCGCTGAAACTTATTTTTTCGCGGTTCGCGAAGTGCTCCACGGTTTCTTCGGCTTTGTCACCAATGCCTCTGCGAGGGGTGTTAATAATTCGACGAAGCGAAACGTCATCAGCTGGATTAACAATCGTTCTTAAATACGCCAAGGCATCACGAATTTCTTTGCGCTCATAGAACCTTGTTCCACCAACGACTTTGTATGGAATACCGCTTCTAATGAAAACTTCTTCAACACTTCGTGATTGGTTGTTGGTTCGATAGAAAACCGCAATGTCTTTGTAATTAAAGCCATGGTTATCAATTAATTCGCGCAGCTGTCGAACAATGAAATCTGCTTCATGATGTTCATCGGCTGCTGAATAAATAACGATTTTCTCGCCAGCGCCTTCGGCAGTCCAAAGATTCTTTTGTGGCCGACCAGCATTTTTATCAATAACTGCATTCGCTGAAGAGAGAATGTTTTGGGTTGATCGGTAATTTTGCTCGAGTACTACAGTTCTGGCATTTGAATAATCGCGCTCAAATTCCATAATGTTTCGAATGTTTGCTCCGCGGAATGCATAAATACTCTGATCTGAGTCGCCAACGACACATAATTCAGCTGGTTCGATGCCATCTTTGCCATCGCCAACAAGTTCACGAATTAATACATACTGCGCATGGTTTGTGTCTTGGTATTCGTCAACCAAAACGTGACGGAATCTACGGTGATACTGCATTGCTGCATCAGGAAAGGCTTGGAATAACGCAACGGTATGACCGATCAAATCATCAAAATCAACTGCACTCGCACGCATAAGACGTCGTTGATATTCGTTATAAGCCTCAGCAACTGTTTGTTCTTGTGGAGAAACAGCTTTACTGATCGCCACATCTTCAGCAATTAATTCATTTTTTAAATTACTTACTTGAGAAAGTAGGTACTTAGCTGAATACATCTTGGTATCAATGCCAAGATCCTTTGCAACCAAAGTCATCAACCGAACTGAATCTTGCATGTCATAAATACTGAAAGTTGGCTTTAATCCAAGACGTTTAGCTTCATTTCGCAGAATTCGCACACATGCAGAGTGGAACGTAGATACCCACATTGAGCGAGCTTGTGGTCCAACTATATGAGCCACGCGCTCTTTCATTTCATTAGCGGCTTTATTCGTGAAAGTGATTGCAAGGACTTCCCCAGGATGAACATTGCGCTGCGCTAATAAATAAGCAATGCGCCTAGTGAGCACACGTGTCTTACCTGAACCTGCACCAGCCACCACAAGTAAAGGGCTTCCGCTATGAGTTACGGCTTGGCGCTGCGGTTCATTTAAGTCGTCTAATAGATGCGCCGGCACAGGTACGATTCTACGTTCGACCAATGACACCCGTAGAGTTGAGTGCGTGACTGAAACTAATGCTGAGAACTTTGGGATTCCAGAAGGGATCCAACGCGCGCTAGTAGTAACCGCGCATCCAGATGATGTTGATTTTGGTTCTGGTGGAACAGTAGCTGCGCTTATTAAAGCTGGTATCTCAGTAACCTATTGCATTTGTACCGATGGCGATGCCGGCGGATTTGACGATGCAACTGATCGCAGTGAAATTCCAGCGATTCGCCAAGCAGAGCAGCGGGCAGCTGGAAAAGTTTTAGGCGTAACTGACATTCATTTTCTTGGTTACAAAGACGGATACCTTGAGCCAAACCATGATGTGCAAAGAGACATCGTTCGCATTATGCGAAAAGTAAAACCACAACTTGTTATAACTCAATCCCCTGAGCGTAACTGGGAACGGCTGCCAGCAACACATCCAGATCACATGGCAGCCGGCGAGGCAACAACTCGCGCGCTTTATCCAGCCGTTCGTAATCCTTATGCGTATCCTGAACTTCGAAAAAAAGAAGGACTAGAAGCTTGGACCGTAAGTTGGCTTTTCCTACAAGGAACAACTGAACCAAACCACTGGATTGATATCACTGAACATTTTGATCGAAAAGTTCAAGCAATTAGCGCTCATGAAAGCCAAGTAAGTCACATGGATGACTTAGATGGAATGACTCGTGGTTGGGCAATGATGTGGGCAGAACGTGCTGGATTGCCAGAAGGACGCTTGGCTGAAGGCTTTAAAAAAGTAAAACTGCCTGATTAATCAAACAGTTTTACTTTTTTAATCTTTAATTGAATCGCTTTGGCGAGAAAACTTCGTTTTGTTTATCAACTGACTTGCCCATGATTAGATCTGCAATTAATTCAGAGCTACCCTTAACCTGAGTGATGCCATACATGCCATGGCCAGCAGCAACCCAAGCATTATCAAATTTAGGAAGCTTGCCGATTACTGGAATGCCATCAGCTGTCATCGGACGAGCGCCTGCCCAGGCTGCAGTGTGCTTAGTATTCTTCGGATCCCAATTCTTAAAGTAACGAGTTCCTGAATTCTTGATGGCTTCGATTCGAGCTTGATTGATTTTTCGATCAAGGCCGGCAAATTCCATAGTTCCAGCAAACCGCACACCTGCATTAAGCGGTGTTACCGCAACTTTGGCGTCTACTAAATTAACTGAATGCTTGAGTGGCATTGGTGCTGGTTGGAAC
>JBEGOT010000051.1:0-8562 GCA_041181865.1 Actinomycetota bacterium
TGACCTAGGAATGGTTCTGAAGTTAGGTAGGTTAACTTCACATCTTTCTTAATTCCAGCCTTCTTTAATTGGTAAGAGGTATTAAATAAGAATTCATAAGCAGCACCAAAGCAACTTGCGAATTGGCTTGCGCCAATAACAATGTCTCCAGGGTTGTCTAGGAATTTCTGCCAAGACTTCTCAGTAGATTCGGCACCATCAATTGTGGTGATGCTATTTGAATTCTCTTTATGGCCTTGAATGTATTCAGACTTATCTCTGGTACCTGTAGCAATAACCAAATAGTCATAGTTAAGTGACTTACCATTTGCCAGTTTCACAGTCTTGGTTTCTGGCTCAATCTTGGTAGCTGCTGACAATTCAAAATCAACGCCACCTTTTTCAAATGTTGGTGCAACTTTGAAAGTTAGATCTTTACGCTCGCGCTTTCCAAATGGCAACCAAATAAGTGATGGGTTAAATAGGAAGAAATCACGATCACTAACAACCGTTACGTCGACATCTCCATCAAGTTCATGCATTAGACCTAGTGCGGCGGTAATTCCACCAAAATTAGCACCTAGGACGACTACTTTCTTTTTCATTTCGGCCTCCCGACGGCTCTTTATATTTTTATGTTACGCTTATACCCCTAGGGGTATCAAGAAAATCAGTATGAGACTGGTCACAACTTGAAAGGGCGAAAATGGCTGCAGCAACTAAGAAAATGGCCCATGTGGTTCATGATGAGGATGCACTAACGGAATTCACAAAGCGACTTCGTCGCGCAGAAGGCCAAATCGGTGGGGTGCTTCGAATGGTTGAGGAAGGTCGATCTTGTGAAGACATCGTTCATCAACTTGCTGCCGTTTCTAAAGCTGTGAACAAGGCTGCATTTGGTTTTATCACCGCTGGGCTTTCAGAATGCATCTTGGAAGAAGGCCGTAATACCGAGGAAGTTAAAGATCAGCTTCAAAAATTATTCTTAACAATGGTTTAAGACTGGATATTTAAAAATGAAAAAAATTGTAATTATTGGTGGGGTTGCCGGCGGTATGTCTGCGGCTACTCGTCTTCGCCGTCTTGATCCTGAAGCATCAATCATTGTTATTGAACGCAGTGGATTTGTTTCTTATGCAAACTGTGGTCTGCCTTACTACGTTGGCGGCGTAATTGCTGATCAAGCTTCACTTTTATTACAAACCCCGCAATCGCTAGATGCCAGATTTGAACTCGATGTTCGAATTGAATCAGAAGTGACTCAGATAAATCGTGATTCAAAGAAATTAACTGTGCAGAAAAAATCGGGTGAAACTTATGAACTCGAATTTGACACATTAATTTTAAGTCCAGGCGCTCAACCGATCATTCCACCAATCGAAGGAATTGAGCGTGCTCACACTCTTCGCACCGTAGAAGATGTAACAAGAATTGCATCTGCTGTAGCAAGTAATCCAAAGTCAGCAGTTGTTATCGGTGGTGGTTTTATCGGTGTTGAATCTGCTGAGAACTTAGTGCACAAAAATATTTCCACCACGATTGTCGAGGCTGCCCCTCAACTCCTTGGTCCCATTGATCCTGAACTTGCAGAACTTGTCCACTATGAAGTTCGTAAACACGAAGTTAATTTAAGACTTGGCGCAGGTGTAACAAAAATTACTGAAAACTCTGTTCAGTTAGCAGACGGTAGTGAAATCGAAGCTGAACTTGTGATCTGTGCGATTGGTGTTAAGCCAGATACCACTTTGGCAAAAGGTTGCGGATTAGAAATTGGTGACCGCGGTGGTATCACAGTTAATGAATTTGGCTTAACTTCTGATCCAAATATTTACGCAATTGGCGATGTTGCCGAAAAGATTGATGCACTAGATGGCGAAGCAACCCTTGTTCCACTTGCAAATATTGCAAACCGCCAAGGACGTGTAGCTGCAGATCACATCATGGGTCGTAAGGTTCGTCCAGTTGCCACAATTGGTACTGCAATTGTCAAAGTTTTTGATCTAACAGTTGCTTCAACCGGTTGGAATGAAAAACGCCTGAAAGCTCGTGGAATCAACTACCAAGCAATCCATACTCACCCGGGATCACATGCTGGTTATTACCCGGGAAGTGAACAAATGGCTCTAAAGCTCCTAGTAACTAAGCCAGATGGAAAAATTCTTGGTGCTCAAGCCGTTGGTGGTGAAGGTGTTGATAAACGTATCGATGTGATTGCTACTGCAATCAGGTGTGAACTACCTGCACCAGAATTGGCTGATCTTGAATTGGCATACGCGCCACCATTTGGTTCTGCAAAAGACCCAGTCAACATGCTTGGTTACATTGCTGAAAACTTACTGACTGGGTTTACTGAAAATGTTCAGTGGTATGACGTTAGACCAATGCAAGCTCAAGGCGTAACACTGCTTGATGTTCGAACTAAAGATGAATATTCTCGCGGTGCTATTTCTGGGTCAATCAACATTCCACTTGATGACTTGCGTGAACGTTTTGAAGAAATTCCTGATGGCAAAATTATGGTTTATTGCCAAGTTGGCCAACGAGGACACACTGCCACCGTTTTACTTCGCGAACGTGGTTTGGATGCAGTGAATCTTGATGGCGGATATAAAACTTGGGTTGCAGCAGAGCCGCTAACCTAAACTGAAATATTTTGTTCTTTCGTTCCCCAAATTCCTTCTGGTTTATAAACAAGCATCAAAATAAATACGCCGTAAATGGCAGTTTGGCTCCAGCGATAACCCAAGCCTGAGGTAACGCCGTCGCTTAATGCTTCAACAATCCCAATGGTGAGCCCACCCAGAATTGTTCCTTTTATGCTGTCCACCCCACCAATAATTGCAGCAGCATAAGCCAGCAATCCAACTTGCATACCAAGTGTGTAATTAGAGATTTGATAGTGCTGGGCGTAAATCACTCCTGCTGAACCAGCACAAGCTCCGGCAACTATGAAAGTCCAACTAACAGTTTTATTCACATTCACGCCAACCAAAGTAGAAGTGTTTGCATCATCTGCGATCGCACGAATAGTTAAACCATGTTTGGACTTATTAACTACCCAAATGACCAAGAAAATAGCAGGCAAGGTGAAAAGTAAAACTACTGCTGTGCGCTCAACCGATGGAAAGAAAGCTCTAAATGGTAAAGCTGGTGGAATTATCGATGCAAACTTTTTCGGACCTGAGCCATTCCAAAGAATCGCAATATTTTGCAAAATAAGCGTCACGCCAAGGGATGCGATCAGTGGAACGGTTGGTTTACTTCGACGAAGTTTTTGAAAAACAGTTATGTTTGTTAACCAACTTAAACTCGCACCAAAAATTGCTGCCAGGAGAAAAACAAAAACCAGCAGACTTAAATTTGCCACACTAAACGATTCAGCGCTAAACGTATCCACTAAGAGGAATGTCGAGCCAACTGCACCAAGCATAAAGATTTCACCATGGGCAAGATTGATCATTCGAGTTGTGCTATAAATTAAGCCAAATCCAAGAGCAATAAGTGAATACATCGTTCCATTTGCAATTCCAAGAGCAATGGAAGTTCCAACTTCATTTGGGTACCGAATGAGGCTATAAATAAACCAAGAGATGAAACTCAAAGGGATAATTTTTGAGACATTTTCCCAAACCCGATACATAACTTGACTCTACCAAGTTACTTTTTTCGATTAATTACTTTCATACCTTCGCGAACCGAAAGTGGTTGCAGTTCTGGATGTGCTTTGATGAATTTCTTGACCCAAGTTGGATTTGTATATGAGTAACTGCGAAGTGCCCAACCGATAGCTTTAGCGATAAAAAATTCAGTATCAGTGGCACGCCGAGCACAATATTTTTCCAGACGAACCACATCAGTTCTTTTACCGAGTTTCAATTGGTGAATGATGGCAACTCTTACTAACCAAATGTTGTCGTACTTAATCCATTGATCCATAATTTTTCGAAGTTGCGGATTTCGATCAATTACTGGCTCGATAGCTGAGCGAATTGCATCTACAGTGTCCCACCAAGATTTATTTGTAATGAACCACTTTGCATGCTTTAAGACAAAATCTTGAGATAGCCGATCTGAGTTTTTAATCAATAAATCACATGCAACGTATTGAAATTCGCGCTCTTTTTGACTCCATAACTCTTGGCATAATGCAATCAACTCGCGTTCTGTTAGATCGCGCGAAATTTTAATAAGCGGCCTAGTGATTTGACGACGCAATGGTGTCTTAACGCCGATGAATTTGAACTGATGACGCATGTAAGCGGCGGCACCATCGCGCACCTCAACCTCTGCTACTTTTTGAAGTTGTCCGCGTAATTTACTAATTAACTGTTTATTTTGGGCCATCACTGCAAACCAATTTGTCTTCAGCCACTCCTGATAAGAAATATTTATCAACGATTGCATCAATACATGCCGAACCTTGACGATAGGCGGTGTGACCATCACCATCAAGAGTTAGTAGCGCACCTTGATCAAGTTGATCAGCAAGTGATTGTGCCCAAACATAAGGTGTCGCTGGATCATGTGTTGTTCCAACAACAAGTATCGGGCCAGATCCTTTAGCGGTAATTTCATGCGGTGTTCCAGTTGCTTCAACCGGCCAGTAGGAGCAGCCAATGTTGCCCCAAGCTAGATAGCTGCCAAATACTGGTGCGAATTGTGACCATTGCTCAACAAGTGCAATTGCTTGCTCGATTGTTCCTCGGTCTGGGCGATCGATGCAGTTAATCGCCATAATTGCATCGTTGGAATTATCTGAATAACTTCCATCAGAATTGCGACTTGTGTAAAGATCAACACTTTTAGACAGCGCATTGAAATTACCCTCAAATGCCTTTGCCAGCATTGGCCTTAGATTGGTCCAACCGTAAGTGACATCATATAAACCACCAACTACGCCAAGTACTCCCATAGCTTGAGTGAATTCTCGGCCATCATCTAAAGTTCCAGGATTTGAATCAAGTTCGTCAAGCATTTTTTGAACTTGAGCTACACCATCTTCGGCAGTTCCAGTTAATGGGCAATCAGCTTTAGTTAAACAGTTTTTGGCAAAACGCAATAGCGCATCATCAAATCCCAGAGCTTGGCCTTTTGAAAGTTCAAGATTTGAAAGCTTGGGATCAATAGCGCCATCTAGCAGCATTCGACCAACATTTTGCGGAAATAAATCAGCATAAGTTGCACCTAGAAAGGTTCCATAACTTTTACCAAGCCAATTTAATTTCTTATTTCCTAATGCTTCTCGTAAAATATCGATATCACGAGCGGCGCTTTCTGAATCAACAAACCCAACTAAATTTGGTGAATTTTTCTCACACTCTTGCCCAAAGTTGGTCAGAATTTTTATCGACTCTTCTAATTCGTCTTGATCATCAGGTGTTCCATCGGAAGCGATATAAGCATCGGTTTCTTGGGCGGTTAAACATTTAATTGGCGTGCTTTGGCCAACACCACGTGGATCAAATCCGACAATGTCGTAATTTTCTAGAATCTGTGGACTAACAACCCACTCAGCAGCTCTTGCATATTGAATTCCACTGCCACCCGGACCACCTGGATTTAAAACAAGTGCACCCAAAGTATTTTCTTTTGCTTTCAAGCGCACTACTGAAATAGAAATTACCTTTTCAAATGGTTTTTCATAATTGAGCGGCACAGCCAAGTTTGCACAATCAAAACCATCGCCACAGTCTGACCAATTTAGTTTTTGTGTATAAAACCCAGTCAAGTCCATCGGGTCAGCTGGATTTGCTGAAGGTGTTGAGGCAACGCTTGGCTCTTGCGGTTTATTTTCTTGGAAACTAACAAAAGCCGTTACTAATAAAAGGATGGCCACAAAAAAAGCAGTAAATTTACGCATTGCCACTTCCACTACTTAATAAAGCAGGATTACGCATAGTTACTAGCATCGACTCAAAAGCAGAGACCGGATTTACGTTTGCCAATAGGTTGTCACGAGTTTCTCTGATGACATCTATGCGCTTTAAAGACTGTTCAGAAGTGCTGGTACCGGCAACTTTTTCAACTTTGGCGCGAAGTTCTTCATTTATCAGTTCCAAATTGGCACCAGATTGCACGACCAAAACATCGCGATAAAAACCAGTTAAATCAAGAAGTACTCGATCAAATTGATCACTTAATACTCGCCGTCTTCTGTCTTTAGACCTTTTTTCTAATGCTTTAACTGCAGATTTGATCTGACGCTCAACACCCTTGAAACCTTCAGCCCCATCGCCGAATGCGGTACGAATATTTTGTTCATCTTGGGAATCAAGGGGTTCAACTATTGCATCAGTGTCGGCATTTGCATTGGCCACAATCGCTGCAGCCATTTCAAAACAGGAAACAACTGAATTAACTCGAGATGGCATATCTAGAATTTCATCTCGGCGTTCACGAACTGCTTTGTCAGTTGCAAGTGCCCGAGCTCGACCAATATGTCCTTGTGCAGCGCGCGAAGCGAATTTAGCCATTTTTGGATCGATGCCATACCGGGCAGTTAGTTGCTCAGCAATCGAATCAAGTGATGGTGTATTTAAAACAACCTGGCGGCAACGACTGCGAATGGTTTCGAACACATCATCGGAAGTTGGTGCACACAATAACCAAACAGTAGCTGGTGGTGGTTCTTCCAAACTTTTCAATAATGTTGATGCTGCTTCCGCTCTGAAGCGATCGACATCTTCAATCACAATCACATGCCAATGTGCTCGGATTGGTGCAAGCGCCGCACGCTCTATTAATGCGCGAGTATCTTCAACCGAATAAATCAATCCTTCGGGAACAATATGTTCAATGTCCACGTGTGTTCCAGCAATTGCATTTTTGCAATCAACACAAGTTCCACATCCGCCTTGGGAACAAACTAAAGCTGCTGCAAAAGCTAAAGCGCTGGTGCTTCGGCCACTTCCAGGTGGACCGATGATTAGCCAAGCATGAGTCATTGCATTGCCCGAATCACTTTGACCTAAAACGATTTTTTGCGCATCGGTTGCGGCTTTAGTTAATTGCGCAACTGCATCATCTTGACCAATGAGTGAATCAAAAACACTCATTTCTGTGGAAGCACCGCCATTACTGCTTCGCGGATTGCTAACTCAACGTCATCTTTTTCTTTGGTGGCATCGATTAATACATTTGGTCGACCAGAATTTTTGGCCATGTCACGAAATGCTTGGTGCACAGCATGGTGGAATTCACGTGACTGAATTTCCATTCGATCGGTGCCATCCATACGTTGTTCGCTATCTTCAGCTGGGACGTCCATATAAATTGTGAAATCTGGTATCAAGTTTTCTGTTGCCCAAACACTTAGGTTTCTTATCTGCTCTTCACCAAGACCCCTAGCGATTCCTTGATAGGCAACTGAAGAATCAATGTATCGATCGCAAATTACTACAGCACCGCGATCAAGGGCAGGCTTAATTTTGTTGTGTGCATGATCACCGCGAGCAGCAGCAAATAACAATGCCTCAGTGTGATCTGGCATGTCTGTTATTTCAGGATCTAGCAAAATACTTCGGATTTTTTCAGCCGTTGGTGTGCCACCTGGTTCGCGGGTAAGCAGTACTTCAAAACCTTGGGATTCAAGCCAAGCGGCAAGGCGTTTTGAATGCGTGGATTTACCCGCGCCTTCGCCGCCTTCCATTGCGATAAAGAATCCGGTCATGACAAAACCCTATTTAGCGCTAGCTGCTTTTTTCTTGGCGGCTGATTTCTTAGCTGCCTTCTTCTTTGCTGGAGCTTTCTTCGCTGTTTCTTTCTTGGCCGAAGACTTACGCGCTGAAGCCTTCTTAGGTGATGGCCCGGCTGCTCGACGTTCAGCAAGTAAGTCAGAAGCTCTTTCAATCGAAATAGTTTCAACTGAATCACTACGAAGTGATGCGTTTGTTTCACCGTCAGTTACGTAAGTACCGAATCGACCTTCACGAACCACAACTTCTTTACCTGTTGATGGATCAGTACCAACAACTTTAAGAGGACCAGCAGCTTGGCCGCGGCCGCGTCGAACTTTTGGTTGAGCATACAGCGCTAAGGCTTCTTCAAGTGTGCAGGTGAAAATTGATTCCTCTGATGGAAGCGTGCGTGAATCTTTACCCTTAAGTAAGTAAGGACCATAGCGACCATTTTGTGCGGTAATCGGTTCACCGCTTTCTGGATCGATACCAACTTCGCGCGGAAGTGAAAACATCTTTAATGCATCTTCAAGTGTCACATCTTCAACACTCATTGTTGAGAAAAGTGATGCGGTGCGAGCTTTTGCAGACTTCTTTGAATTTTCAGGAAGCACTTGCGTGAAGTATGGACCAAATCGACCGGTCTTAACCATCAACATCATGCCGGTATCTGGTTCAATACCTAATTCACGTTCAGCTTTAGGTGCGTTGAAAAGTTCTTCTGCTTTTTCTGCAGTCATTTCATCCGGAGCAAGATCCGGTGGAATGTTGGCGCGTTGCAAAGTTTCACCTTCGCCACGTTCCAAATATGGGCCGTATCGACCAACACGAACGATGCCGTTGTGGCCATCGATTGGAATTGACGCCATCGCACGCGCATCGATGTCACCGTAAACTGCAACAAGAG
>JBEGOT010000052.1:0-3880 GCA_041181865.1 Actinomycetota bacterium
GCTAGCGCTTTCGTCATACGAACTGAACCAATGACATTTACTTCATAACTCTTCGCCCAAACTTCTGGATCTGAATCCAGAACAGAGCTTGAATCAAAGGCTCCGCCTGCGTTGTTAACCAGTAGATCAACTTCTCGGCCAGCAACTGCCTTTACAAAATTATCAACACTTGTTTGATCCGTTACATCTAACTGATGAGTTTCAATGTTTGAGTCAGACTTAGCAAGCGCTTCTAATCGGTCTAGTCGACGAGCGCCTGCGATGACGGTGTAACCATTCTTTGCCAGTAGTTTGGCGGTGGCTGCACCGATACCGGAACTTGCGCCGGTGACCACAGCCAACTTCAAAGAGTTGCTCATAACCGCTTACTTTAGACTAGGAGTTCAGAAAGCAGTTGTTCTACGCGCTTCTTGATCTCATCACGAATTACACGAACTGTTTCAATTCCTTGTCCTGCTGGATCTTCGAGAACCCAATCCTCATAACGTTTTCCAGGGTAGAACGGGCAAACATCGCCACAACCCATTGTGATTACTGCATCTGATTCTTGAACCGCTTCTGGAGTTAATACCTTTGGGCTGTTATTAGCAATATCAATCCCAACCTCTGCCATGGCTTGAACTGCAATCGGATTAATTGAATCCTTTGGCGCGCTACCTGCAGATAGAACTTCAACTCGTCCCTGTCCTAGTTCGCGCATAAAACCCGCAGCCATTTGTGAACGGCCAGCGTTATGCACGCAGACAAAAAGTACGGTGGGCTTATTTGTCATCAATCAAAACCTTTGAGATTCCAAATGCAATTAAGGCTCCCAGAATTTGTGCCGCAATAAATTTAGCAACAGATTCTGGGGCAATACCTGCAAATGAGTCAGAGATAGTTCTACCAATCGTGACAGCCGGATTAGCAAAAGATGTAGAGCTGGTGAAGAAAAATGCACTTGCTATCCAGGCTGGAACTGCAAAAGCTATCGCTTCAGGATTTTTGTGTGCCACGAGCATTTTGATTACCAAAATGAGACCTGCTGTTGCAACCACTTCACCTATGAGTAAATTACTTCCAGATTTAATTGAATGTGAAGTTTCAATCAGCGAGTGTTCAAACATCACATTCCCAAGCATCGCTCCAGCGAGTGCTCCAAGGGTTTGAGTGATGACATAAGTAAGTGCATTTAGAGTTGAAATAGAACCACTCAAGAGTTCCACCAATGTCACCGCCGGATTGAAATGACCCCCACTGATAGGTCCAAGGATTCGAATAATTACAGATAATCCAAGTGCTGTGGAAGCGGCAACCATCATTAATTGAACCGCCACGTCCTTTGTAAGATTTGTGGCCATAATTCCAGAGCCGATCATGAAGGCTACTAATAATCCGGTGCCCAGAAATTCCGCAAGTATTTTTCTCATGTCTTCAGGGTACCCATTGAATGGTTAATTACTGGTTAACAAAGAGAAAACCCCGCTAGCCAATTGGCCAACGGGGTTTTCTTTACGATTAATTATGAAACAGCGATGATGTCTACGACGAAGATCAAGGTTTCATTTGGACCGATTGGGCCAGAACCATTTGGACCATAACCCTTATCAGCAGGGATAACTAGAAGACGACGCCCGCCAACCTTTGCTCCTGGTAAACCTTCCTGCCAGCCAGCGATTACACCAGAAAGTGGGAATGTTGCTGGTTGTCCGCCTGACCATGAAGACTCAATTAATTGTCCGTTTGACCAAGTCATCAATGTGTAATGAACCGTCAGAGTTGAAGATGCTTGAACCTCTGCACCAGTTCCAACGATGATGTCCTTAGTTTGCAATGTTGTTGGTGCTGCACCTGTTGGAGGTGTAATTGTTGGGGCCTCGCCCGCGTTACCTGTTACAACAGGTAGTCCTGATGAATCTGACACTTTGTCGTTCCCTCCGAGTGATGTGAATGATGCAAATGCAATTGCAGCTACGGCCAAAACCGCAAATACTTTCAAAAGAGTGTTCTTTGACATAGTTCTCCTCGAGCAATCTGGAATTCAGATGCGCAATCTACCAATAAGTGGGTTAAAACCCGAGTTGCTGCAGAATTGCCTTGGTTTCTGCCGTTTGAACTTCAATTTGAGCGACAAAATCCTTTTGTCCCACATAACCCTCGCTCCAGTAATTATCTGCAAGGGTTTTGAGCCAAATATGAGAATTGTGGAATACATCAAGCAGGTGAATGAAGTTACTCGTTTCGACTTCGCTGTATTGGGGTGGAACGAATATTCCGTACCAATTTCCGTAAACGACATTGACGCCTTGTTGCTGCAAAGTCTTGGCCTTGGACCACGCTAACTTTTCTGGCGACGCAACACCCAGTATTCGCATCTTTCCTGCTGTTACCTGCGCAACAAAATCACCACTTGTAGAAAGCGCAACATAACTTTTGTCTGTCAAGCTCTTTGTGATGACATCAAACCCTGAATTCTGCGGTGAATAATTAGCCTGGTTTGGATCTACGTTCATAGAATTGAAAATCTTTGCCATGAAGATGTGATCAACTCCCCCGGCTGCGCCACCAATAAAAGTGACGGCTTTTGGATTGTTTTTAAGATCATTTATTAGTTGCTCAAGTGTTTGATACTTCGAGTTAACGGGGACTGCAATAGCTTCATACTCTTGAACTAATTGAGCAATAGCCTTTGAATCTGAGAGCTTCAAGGTCGATTTCGTAGTAATTAATCCATTAATTAAAGTTTGGCTTCCAATAAAGGAGGTCGCCAGTCGATTCTTGTACGCCTGAAACGTTCCAAGTGCCCACGTACCAGAACCACCGCTGAAATTTTTGCTTGAAAAATCTTTTACTAGCTCTTCATTTTTGAGGGCTGTACCGATTGCTTTACCAATGCGATCCGCGCTCCGACTAGCAACCACTTCTGGAGAATCAGAGTTACGAGAAACAATGGGAGCAATAATTTCAAAGATTTTTAACGGATTTAATTTTGAGTACCACCAAAGAAGTTCACCTTTTGAACTACCAAGTGTTGCTTTCATGCACACTAAATCAGTGCCATCTATTGCACGTCCTGGCGCGACTTTACCGTCACGTAAACATTGATCACCAACATGGGCGACAGTGGCAGCTTTCACCGCTGCATGGGCAGGTAGCACCTGAAACAGAAGGGTTGCTGAAACAGGTACTACAAGCCACTTATGCATGTCTATTTCGTAACTACACAGGCAGTTCCGGCAGTTGCGTCTGCAACTTTGTTGTCAGCTAGCCAGTTGCGTTGAATTAGATACTCGTAGCCATTCGCTGTGAAATTAGCTATTCCTCCTTTTTTAGCTCCAAATGTTGGAGTGAACGTCCAGGCACACTTATCTGCATTCTCTGCACCTGTCGCGTCATACCAGGTGCGCAGATCTGGGTCTGTTAGTGCTTCATCGATTTCGTGAACCAAAATGCTTGCTACGGCATCAAGTTGATAATCACCATTTGGGCTCATTGTCTGTGCAGCACAACTACGAGCATAAGTTGAAGTAAAATCTTGAATCGCGATGTAAGGGATATTTTTAACTCCAATTGTTCCAATCGAGTGCCAACCGCAATATGCGGTTCCAAAACCAGAAGAAAGTCTGGTGTTGTTTGCTCCTATATATACATAAATTGGCTTCGCTCCTGAGCTAATCACTTTGCTCTTAATAGCATTGTTGATATAGGTGGCAACATTTGCATCGCTTACTTGGATCAAGCCATTTTTGACTGAACCACTTGCAGCAACCGTGGCTGAGGTAGAAGTTGGCCACGTTAGTGACGGCGCATTTGACGTGAAATATCCAAGATTTGTCTTAAATACATGGTTGTTGGTGTTAATACTTCCCGCACCTAGTGATGAAACCAAGTTCCCTAGAAT
>JBEGOT010000053.1:0-2940 GCA_041181865.1 Actinomycetota bacterium
CATAAGCCTAGAGCCACTTAGTGACCCTTACTTATGGGTTAGTTAATTCAACTGAATATCTGGAAGAAGTGTTCCCAAATTACGGGCTTTTTCGAAATTACTCTTCGCGTAAGGCGAACTAGAAAACCTTGAGCATTCGGGTATTGCCAAGGGTGTTTGGCTTCACGCGTTCTAGATCCAAGAACTCAGCTACACCCTCATCACCTGACTGCAAAAGTTGCGCATAAATTGTTGGATCAACTGGTGCTTCTTCAATTGAGTTAAAGCCGTGATTGCCAAAAAACTCAGTTTCAAAAGTTAGACAAAATAGTCGATTAAGTCCAAGATCTTTTGCTCGCACTTCAAGTGTGGTTAGAAGTTTGCTACCGATGCCTTTTCCTTTGTGTTCAGGTAATACAGCAACAGTTCTAATTTCACCAAGGTCAGACCACATCACGTGCAATGCGCCACAACCAGCAACTTGGCCATCAATTTCAGCAACTACAAACTCTTGAACATCTTCATAAAGTGTCACTGTGTTTTTTGCTAGCAGCCGACCACCTGGTGCATACATATCAACCAAATCGCGAATGGCCAGCACATCTGAAGTCCGTGCTGGACGTATAACTACTTCAGACATTTTTTAGGCTTCTGGTTTAACTAATGGGAACAAAATTGTTTCGCGAATATTCAAACCGGTCAAGGTCATAAGTAGTCGGTCAATTCCCATACCAACACCGCCACTTGGTGGCATGCCGTATTCAAGAGCGCGTAAGAAATCTTCATCTAATTGCATTGCTTCCACATCGCCACCTTCTTTGAGGGCAGCTTGGGCAACAAGACGTTCACGTTGGATTACTGGGTCAACTAGTTCTGAGTAACCAGTTCCCGCTTCATAACCATCTATATAAAGGTCAAACTTCTCAACGACGCCAGGGATTGTGCGGTGGTCACGAACAAGCGGTGAAGTATCAACCGGATAATCGATTACAAATGTTGGCTTAGTGAAGTTCTCAACAACGTAATGTTCAAGAAGTTCTTCAACTAATTTGCCGTGAATCGCTTTTGGATCATGGGTGATGCCAGCATCAGCACAAAGTTTGCGCAAAGTTTCAATTGGTGTTTGTGGCGTAATTTCTTGGCCAACAGCTTTACTTACAGCTGGAAAAACCTGAACTTTGTCCCATTCACCAGAAAGATCGCGCATGCCGCCTTCAACTAATTCATAGTTAAGTGAGCCGTGCACAGCAAGTGCTGCTTCTTGAATAAGTTCTCTAGTTAAGGTCATCATGTCGTTGTAATCGGCATAAGCCTGGTAAAACTCAAGCATTGCAAATTCAGGTGAATGCGTTGAGTCGGCACCTTCATTGCGAAAGTTACGGTTGATTTCAAAAACGCGATCAATGCCACCAACAACACAACGCTTTAAGAAAAGCTCTGGTGCGATGCGAAGAAAAAGTTGCATATCGAATGCGTTTGATTGCGTAACGAATGGTCGTGCCGCTGCACCGCCGTGCATAGTTTGAAGCATTGGGGTTTCAACTTCAAGAAAATCACGCTTAGCAAAACTTGCACGCAAACTTGCCATTGTTGCCGGGCGAAGTCTTGCTACCTGGCGTGCGGTGTCACGCATAATCAAATCTGCATAACGCTGACGAACGCGAGTTTCTTCATTTAATGGCTTATGTGGATTTGGCAACGGGCGAAGTGCTTTTGCCGCCATGTGCCACTTATCAGCAAGTACTGAAAGTTCACCGCGCTTACTACTAATTACTTCACCTTCAAAAGCAACGATGTCGCCAATGTCGACAAGTGCTTTCCAGTCTTCAAGTGATTGTTCGCCAACTTTGTCGAAAGAAAGCATTGCTTGCAAAGTTTCCCCGGTGCCAGCTTGTAATTGGGCAAAACATAGTTTGCCGGTATTGCGAAGGAACATAACGCGACCAGCAATACCAACGATGTCGCCAGTAGTAGCTTCGGCTTCTAAGTTTGGATATTTCGCGCGAACAGCAGGAATGGTTGTGGTGACTGGAACATTGACTGGGTAAGCATCCTTACCTTCAGTTATAAGTTGGTTGCGCTTTTCATGGCGCACCTGCATTTGCTCAGGTAGGTCATCAACTTCTTCAACTTCAAGGTTTTGTTCGTTAGTCACGCCAACAAGGTTACCGTTACTAGACGTTTCGCTCGAACATGAGGCGCAATCCAATCAAAGTTAAATCTGGTTCGTGATGGGTGATTGTGGCAGATTCTGGGACAACAATTCCGGCTAAACCACCTGTTGCAATAACTGCCTTAACTTCTTGACCCAACTCTTCAGTGATGCGATCAACAAGACCATCAACCTGTCCAGCAAAACCATAGATAGCACCTGATTGCAGCGCTTCAACAGTGTTTTTACCAATCACATTTTTTGGTTTTACTAATTCAACTTTGCGAAGTTGTGCTGCGCGCGCAGCTAATGCATCAATAGAAATCTCGATACCTGGAGCAAGTGCGCCACCTAAGAATTCACCTTTACTTGAAACCACATCAAGGTTGGTGCTGGTACCAAAATCAACAACAATTGCTGGCCCACCAAAAAGTGTGTAGGCGGCAAGTGAATTCACAATTCGATCGGCCCCAACTTCTTTAGGGTTATCCGTCAAAATCGGCACGCCAGTTTTAATTCCTGGTTCAACAATTACTGTTTCAACATCGCGGTAATAACGATCCAACATTGTGCGCATTTCTCGAAGCACGGCTGGCACTGTTGAACAAAGCGCAATTCCAGTTACCTCTGGACTTTTAGCAAGTAGGGCTTGAAACTTGAGTGCTAATTCATCTGCAGTCTCACGTGAATCAGTTTTAGTTCGCCAAGCTTGGTAGATGTCTTGTCCATCAAATAAACCAAGAACTGTATTGGTATTTCCAACGTCGATTGTGAGCAGCATTCTTTATTCCTTAACTGTCATGTTGTCG
>JBEGOT010000054.1:0-3191 GCA_041181865.1 Actinomycetota bacterium
GAATGTTCAGCGATGGCACATGCCTACCTTGGAAATAGTTTTGACATCCACGGTGGCGGTCTAGATTTAGTTTTCCCACACCACGAAAATGAAGTTGCTCAATCAAAAGCAGCTGGCCAAGATTTTGCAAACTTTTGGTTACACAATGCTTGGGTAACAACTGCTGGTGAAAAAATGTCTAAGTCTTTAGGCAATTCACTTTTAGTCACCGAAGTTGCTAAGCGAGTCAGACCAATTGAACTTCGTTGGTATTTAGCTAGCGCGCATTACCGTAGCAACTTGGAATTTTCAGATAGCGCAATACAAGAATCAGCAACTGCATTCCAGCGCATCGAAGGTTTTGTTAAGCGAGCAACTGCAATTGCAGGTGAGGTCGATTTAGCTAGAACACCAATTTGCTCAGACTTTGAAATTGCCATGAATGAAGACTTAAACGTTCCAGCAGCACTTGCGGCGCTTCATGAAGTTGTCGGCGAAGGAAATACCTTACTGGCAAAGAATGCAAGTAAAGAAGCAGTTGCTGGTTGCCTTGCTTCAGTTCGAAAGATGCTAGACATTCTTGGTGTTGATCCATTGGCAGAGATGTGGCAACAAAGCGGAAGTGATTCAGAAGCGTTAACTGGCGCACTTGAATTTTTTGTGCAGCAACAAATTGAAAAACGCTCTGCTGCTAAAGCAAATAAAGATTTCACACTTGCTGATCAGATTCGCGATGAATTGCGAGCTGCTGGAATTGCACTTGAAGATACCGCTGATGGCGCTCGTTGGACCTTGGAATAGATGTGGCTGGAAACTCAAAACGTAAAGGTGCAGTTCGCACAAGTAAAAAAGGTCCATTAGTTGGTTCAGGTGGTCGCGGTAAAGCGCGACTGTCAGGAAAAGGTCCAACACCTAAAGCTTCTGCGCGCACAAAACATCCGGCAGCAAAACGTAAACGCGCTGCCGAAAAAGCTGCTGCTAAAGGTGGCCGTGTAGATTCACGTCAAACAAGCAGCAAACAAAGTCGTCCACGTGATCGTGATGGCATTGAGTGGGTAGCTGGCAAGAACAGTTGTTTGGAAGCACTGCGTGCTGACATTCCAGCAAACGCTCTTTATTTACAGCAGCGGTTAACACCTGATGATCGAATAAAAGAAATCATTGAATTAGCAAACGAACGCGGTTTAGCATTCCTTGAGTCTCCTCGCGGTGAACTTGATCGAATGACAGATGGCGCGCTGCATCAAGGTGTTGCTCTTCGCATTCCTCCTTATCAATATGCAGATCCGCAAGACATGCTTAACGATGCTTTCCAGGGTGAACTTTCACCATTCCTGGTTGCATTAGATGGCGTTACTGACCCGCGTAATTTAGGCGCGGTAA
The DNA here is from genome assembly GCA_041181865.1 of Actinomycetota bacterium. GTDB lineage: Bacteria > Actinomycetota > Actinomycetes > S36-B12 > UBA5976 > UBA5976. Next base: position 1,363 of record JBEGOT010000054.1, read on the forward strand.
TTAGATCCTCAGCTGCATTTGGCGCAGATGGCGTTCTTGTTCCAGAACGTCGCGCAGCAGGCATGACTGCTTCTGCTTGGAAAACTTCAGCTGGAGCTGCAACTCGAGTACCAGTTGCCCGGGCAGTTAATTTAACCCGCGAACTTGTTGCCTATAAAAAAGCCGGTTGCACAGTCTTTGGTCTTGATGCTGATGGCGATGTGAACTTGCATGAACTTGATGCAGATTTAGTTAATGGGCCAATAGTTCTTGTAGTTGGCGGCGAAGCAACTGGTATGTCACGTTTGGTTCGTGACACTTGCGATCAAATTATTTCGATCCCGATGTTTGATGAGACTGAAAGTCTTAATGCAGGTGTGGCAGCTGGCGTTGCCATGTATGAAATCGCCAAACTGAGAAACAGTTAATCAAGTTCTACTTCGTCGATATCTTCTAGTTCATTTGGAAATATGATTCGCATTTCTTGGGTATCGTCCATTTCTGAACCGATCTTGGAACCAATAATTGCTTTTTCTTCTGGCTTGTTAACCAAAATACTTTTCACATAATCGGCAACAGCTTTGTCACGGCCAACGTCTTTGCCAGCTTTTTCTGACATGAACCAGCGGTGTTGCAGTACTTCGTGATAAAGCTCTGCTGGTTCTAATTTGCCGCGCATCGCCTTTGGCACAGCATTAATAACTGGCTCAAACGCTTCAGTCACCCACTTGTGGGCTGCAAGTTCTTCTTCATCAGATTTAAGACCAAGTTCAAGACGATATTGATCAAGATCATTAAGTAACCTGCGAGCTTGGTTTTCTTCAACATCTAACCCAGTAAGCCTGATTAGCCGGCGAGCGTGGTGACCTGCATCAACAACTTTTGGTGTCATCACGATGCGAATGTCATCGTCACTTGGGTGAAGCGGCGTTGAAGTCATCATTTCCGCAATGTCAAAGCCCATGACATTTAGTTTGCGGATGCGTTCGTCGAGTTTGTAACGTTCACCTGGTGACATCACTAGCGGACTTGTAATCGCAGTCCATAAACGTTCATAGCGTTCACGAATTTGTTCACCAGTTTGAATTGGATCAATTGATTCGTGCAGCAAGCCAGCAACTTGCAAATCCATTAATTCACCAGTCACGTTTGTAACCGCTAGATCAACGTCATAACTTCGTTGGCCATCTGAAAGTTTGCCTTCAAGACTTCCAGTTTCTGCATCAACTAAATATGCAGCAAAACTGCCAGCATCCCGGCGAAACAAAGTATTTGAAAGTGAGCAGTCACCCCAAGCAAAGCCAACTAGGTGTAATCGAACTAAGAGCAGTGCAAGCGCATCAAGTAGTCGAATAGCAGTATCAGGTTTAAGTGTTGATGAAAAAAGTGCGCGGTAGGGAAGAGAAAATTCAAGATGCCGAGTCATTAATGCAGCTGGTAGTTCATGCCCTTCTCGGTCTTCACGCCCTGAAATAACGCCAACTGGTTCAACACATGGAACACCACGGCGCCCTAAGCGCTGAAGTAATTCGTATTCACGTTCAGCGATTGGTTGTTCAGTTTCTTTGATCGCATAAACGATGCCGTGCAACCGAACGAACTTAACAATGTGTCGGCTAATCCCTTTAGGAAGTGAAACGGTTGCTTCTTCGGGCCATTCTTCAAGCATGTGATTCCATGGCAAAAACAACAAGTCCGGTTCATCCGGTGCTGCTTTAACTTGGAAGGCCATTTTTAATTCGTCTACTTATATAACAAAAACTAATTAATAAATAAGTGGGTCTAACCATCTGGTTAGACCCACTTATGTTCAAGAATTAACCTAAACGGTTTCCAGTTTTAGTACTGAA
>JBEGOT010000055.1:0-8593 GCA_041181865.1 Actinomycetota bacterium
CACCAAGTGGTGAAGTTTAAGTACGTACATGTAACCAACGGCGATTTCACCTGGGAATGGTTCACCTGAGCGACCATCGAACAGTTTCGCTTTACCGTTTTCGCCAACCAAAGTTAGACCGTCGCGACCCTTATTAGTTGAAGCTAATAGACCTGCGATTTCATCTTCTTTAGCACCGTCGAAAACAGGTGTTGCAAGTTTTGTTCCAGGAGCAACTTCGCGCGCTTCCTTAACTAGGTGCTTAGCCCAGTCAGGGTCGCCTTCGATCTTCCAACCTTGAGAAGCAATCCAACCTAGGTGGATTTCCAAAATCTGACCGATGTTCATACGACCAGGTACACCAAGTGGGTTTAGCACGATGTCTACTGGTGTTCCATCAGCAAGGAATGGCATATCTTCTGGTGGAAGAATCTTTGAAATAACACCCTTGTTACCGTGACGGCCAGCAAGTTTGTCACCTTCAGTGATCTTGCGCTTCTGTGCGATGTAAACGCGAACGATTTGGTTCACTCCTGGTGGAAGTTCGTCGTCTTCTTCACTTGAATCAAATACGCGAACGCCGATTACCTTGCCAGATTCACCGTGTGGAACCTTAAGTGAAGTATCGCGAACTTCGCGAGCCTTTTCACCAAAGATTGCACGAAGCAAACGTTCTTCTGGGGTTAGTTCAGTTTCACCCTTAGGTGTTACCTTGCCAACCAAAATGTCGCCAGGTACTACGTCAGCACCAATTCGGATGATGCCGCGATCGTCAAGATCAGCTAGAACTTCATCAGAAAGGTTTGGAAGATCACGAGTGATTTCTTCTGGACCAAGCTTGGTGTCGCGTGCATCGATTTCATATTCTTCAATGTGAATTGAAGATAGAACATCGTCTTGCACCAAACGCTGGTTAAGAATGATTGCGTCTTCGTAGTTCAGACCTTCCCATGGCATGAATGCCACAAGTAGGTTGCGACCAAGTGCTAGTTCACCGTTTTGAGTTGCTGGACCATCAGCAATTACTTGGCCAGCTTCAATGCGGTCACCTTCAACGACGATTGGACGTTGGTTGTAACAAGTGCCCTGGTTTGAACGGTGGAATTTACGAACTTGGTAAGTAACGTGCTTTCCGCCATCTTCTTCAACAGTGATGGTTTCAGCAGCTACTTCAGTAACTACACCGCTGCCAGTTGCAACGACTGTGTCGCCAGCATCTTTAGCAGCGCGGTATTCCATACCGGTACCAACAAATGGTGAATCGCTACGTAGCAGTGGAACTGCCTGACGCTGCATGTTTGCACCCATAAGTGCACGGTTAGCGTCATCGTGTTCCAAGAACGGGATCATTGCAGTTGCAACAGAAACCATCTGACGTGGTGAAACGTCCATGAAGTCAACATCTGCTGGAAGTACGTAATCAACTTCGCCACCCTTGCGACGAACAAGTACGCGCTGATCAGCAAATGTGTTGTCTTCGTTAAGGCTTGAGTTTGCCTGAGCAATAACGTGAAGATCTTCTTCATCTGCAGTTAAGTACTGGATCTTGTCTGAAACCTTGCCGTTAGTTACCTTGCGGTACGGAGTTTCAACGAAACCAAATTCGTTAATGCGCGCAAATGATGAAAGCGAACCGATCAGACCAATGTTTGGACCTTCAGGGGTTTCGATCGGACACATACGACCGTAGTGAGAAGGGTGCACGTCACGAACTTCGAAGCCGGCACGTTCACGAGATAGACCACCAGGTCCAAGTGCTGACAAGCGACGCTTGTGGGTTAGACCTGAAAGTGGGTTGGTCTGGTCCATGAACTGTGAAAGCTGTGAAGTTCCGAAGAATTCCTTAATTGCAGCAATCACTGGACGGGTGTTGATCAAAGTAAGCGGTGTGATCGCTTCTGGATCCTGAGTTGTCATACGTTCACGAACAACACGTTCCATGCGAGATAGACCGGTACGGATCTGGTTTTGGATTAATTCACCAACAGAACGAAGGCGACGGTTACCAAAGTGATCGATGTCATCAACTTCAACGCGGGTGTGACCACGGCTTGAGTTGAATTCAGTTTCACCTGCATGCAAACGAACCAAGTATTCGATTGTTGCTAGAACGTCATTGATGTCTAGAACTGTCTTAGTTGGATCAGCATCAAGACCAAGCTTCTTGTTTACCTTGTAACGGCCAACTTTTGCTAAATCGTAACGCTTCTCGTTAAAGAAGAAGTTAAGAAGTAAGTTACGTGAAGCTTCCACTGTTGGTGGTTCACCTGGTCGTAACTTGCGGTAGATATCAAGAAGTGCTTCATCTTGAGTAGTTGTTGTGTCTTTATCAAGAGTCGACATCATTGATTCGTAAGCGCCGAACTGTTCACGAATTTGTTCGTTAGTAAGACCAAGGGCCTTCAAGAACACAGTTACTGGTTGCTTACGCTTGCGGTCGATACGAACGCCAACAAGATCTTTCTTATCAATTTCAAATTCAAGCCAAGCACCACGTGATGGAATGATCTTTGTGGTGTAAATGTCTTTATCTGATGTCTTATCTAGTGAACGTTCGAAGTAAACACCTGGTGAACGAACAAGCTGTGAAACAACCACGCGTTCGGTTCCATTGATGATGAAGGTGCCCTTCTTAGTCATCAGTGGGAAGTCACCCATGAATACTGTCTGGCTCTTGATTTCACCAGTTTCGTTATTCATAAATTCAGCGTTTACGTATAAAGGCTGTGAGTAAGTTAAATCTTTTTCACGACATTCATCTTCGTTGTACTTAGGTTCATCGAAGCTAGGTTGTGCGAATGTTAATGACATGGTGCCGTTGTAATCCTCGATCGGACTAATTTCGGCAAACACATCTTCTAAACCATGTGTCTGTGGAATTTCATTGTGGCCAGCTGCGAGCGCCGCGGCAACGCGGTCTTTCCAGTCTTGATTACCAAGAAGCCAATCAAATGATTCAATTTGTAATGCAAGTAGATCTGGAACTTCTAGTGGTTCGCGAATCTTTGCAAATGAGACCCTCTTCGGGCCGGTGGAACTGCGTGAGGTCGATCGTGAGGCGGCCAACAGTGGTCCTTCCGAGCTAGCTGTTAGGACGCACGCGCACTAAAGGAACCCTGTCAAATGCGGTTAGCAAAATTAGGGCTGTTTTAGGGCACGGCGAACTTGTAGCATACCTAGACGCGGCAGCCACTGTCCAATTCGCTTCAAATTTCCGCCAAAACATCGCTTTTTCAATTGATCCGCACTGACTAGGACAGCTAGAGCCAACTAGTGCTGATCAACCGAAAAACATCGGTTTGGCGGGGAAGCTTGCTTGGTTATAAATAACTAGCCCACTTATAGTGACCGATCTTGAGAATTAAGTCAAGCACCATTTTGGCAATGTAATCCAAGCGTTATTTTTCACAAAGACGCAAACACTTAAAGTGGCAATATTCAAGGTGTGACCGAATCATATCCACGGCAAAAAGCCGCCACCCGCAATTTTCAACTGGGCGCTCCCCGGTCATTTCAAATTAGCGAAACTGGAAAATTCGTAACTTTTCTTAGGAGCGATCACGGTCGCGATTCAGTTAATTCGCTGTGGGTTTATGACTTAGCGAAAAACTTTGAGCACAAAATTGCAGATCCAAAAAATTTGCTAACCAGTTCCGAAGATGTTCCGGCTGCTGAAAAAGCAAGACGTGAACGCATGCGCGAAATGACTTCAGGCATAACTGCATACTCAACAGATAGCTACGGTACAAAAGTTTGTTTCGCTTTATCTGGTTTGCTATTTGTAGTTGATCTGGAATCTGCAACAACCAAAGAACTTTCTGTTACCGGACCAATTATTGATCCACAGCTAAGTCCGGATGGAAATTACGTTGCATGGACTACTGGTAAAGATTTATTAATTTGCAAGAGTGATGGCACTGGCGAAAAGAATTTAACTGGCGAATCGCAGAACGATTGCGCTTGGGGTTTAGTGGACTTTGTCGCTGCTGAAGAACTTGGTCGCATGCGAGGCTTCTGGTGGGCACCGGATTCAAATTCAATCTTGGTTGAAAAGTTTGATAACACTAATGTGCCGACATGGTGGATCTCAGTTCCGACTAATCCACAAAACGAGCCACAAGAACACAAGTACCCAGCAGCAGGAACAACTAACCCAGTCGTTGAACTTTATTTAACCGACTTAACTGGGACTAAATCAAAAATCGAATGGGACCGAACATCTTACGAATATTTGGTCAGCATTAGTTGGCAAAAAAAGCAAAATGCGTTAGTAACTTTGGCCAATCGCAAGCAGACTGAGTTTCAAACATTTGAGCTCGTTTCTGGATCACTTGAAATCAAAACTAAGCATGAAGATGCCAAGTTCATTGATGTAATCCCGGGGCAACCACGTTGGATCGATCAAGAGCTGCTAACTGTTATTGATGACAGCAGTTCTGACACAAGGGAGATTCAAATATCTGGAAAAACCCTCTCCCCTAAAGATCTGCAGGTTTTGGCTGTGACTGGCACGACCGAAGATCAGATTTACTTCGTGGGTACTACTAATGCAATAGATCGTGATCTTTATCAAATTTCGACCAGCGGTTATCTTGTTCAACTTACACATGGTGGAGTCAATAGCAGCTCAGCACCGGTTCAGAATGAATCTGAAACCTTGATTGTTTTAGCCAGTAGCCACATTCATGAAATGAAGCGGGAATTTAGCCTGCTTAAAGATGGCAAACCTATTCATGTTTTCGACAATCTTGCCGAACATCCGCTTATCCATCCTGAGGTTCATAATCTTCAAACCGGCCCGCACAAAGTAAATACTGCTGTGCTTTTCCCTACTGGTCACAAATTTGGGTCAGAAAAGTTGCCAGTGATCATGCGTCCATATGGCGGGCCACATGGCGCTCAAGTATTAAATGGTGCACTTGTCTACGTTGAAGATCAATGGTTTGCAGACCAAGGTTTTGTGGTGATTGTTGCTGATAACCGTGGTACACCTGCACGTGGACCTAAGTGGGATCGAAGTATCTATAAAAATTTTGTCGAACCTGTTCTTGAAGATCAGATCGCAGCATTAAAAGATGTTGCCAATCACTATCCAAATGATGTTGATGCAACCAGAGTCGGCATAACGGGTTGGTCATTTGGTGGTTACTTGTCGGCACTTGCCGTACTTGATGCACCTGAATATTTCCATGCAGCAGTTGCTGGCGCTCCTGTAACAGACTGGAAGCTTTATGACACTGCATACACCGAGCGCTACCTAGGCCACCCGAATGAAAATGAAGATGTTTATAAAGCTCATTCATTGATTGAAAAAGCACATAAATTATCAAGGCCGCTATTACTAGTTCATGGATTAGCTGATGACAATGTGGTTGCCGCTCACTCACTGAGGCTTTCAGCTGAACTACTTGCCCATAAGAAAAACCATGAATTCTTGCCGCTGGCTGGAGTTACCCACATGACACCACAAGAAGTAATTACCGAGAATTTGATGTTAAAGACAATTGAATTTTTTAAAGAGAATCTTTAAAAAATTCAATTAAGCCATTGGAAAGTGGCAGGCAACTTTATGACCCGGTGTAATTTCCAATAACTGAGGAACATCTGTTGCGCAGCGTTCTTGAGCCTTGAAGCAACGTGTTCTGAAAACGCAGCCACTAGGTGGATTACTCGGGCTTGGCAGATCACCAGAAATAATGATGCGCTCACGGCTTCGTTCCATATCTGGGTCAGCCACAGGAACTGCTGAAAGAAGTGCGTGAGTGTATGGGTGAAGTGGTTTTGAATAAAGCAATTCTTGCGTCGCTGATTCCATAATCTTGCCCAAATACATAACGGCAACGCGGTCTGAAATATGGCGAACCACAGATAAGTCGTGTGCAATAAAGATGTATGAAATACCGAAATCTTTTTGAATGTCATCAAGCAGATTTAATACTTGGGCTTGAATCGAAACATCTAATGCTGAAACAGGTTCATCGCAAACAATTAGTTTTGGTTTAAGCGCAATCGCTCTAGCAATACCAATACGTTGACGCTGGCCGCCAGAAAATTCATTTGGATAACGGTTGTAATGTTCAGGATTTAAGCCAACACGTTCCATTAAATCTTGAACAGTTTTGCGAACGCCACCTTCAGGCTTAACCCCTTGAACTGCAAATGGAGCTCCAATGATTGTGCCAACTGTGTGACGTGGGTTAAGTGACGAAAACGGATCTTGGAAAATCATCTGCATTTCACGGCGAAGTGCAACCAGATCTTTTTTCTTTAATTTCAAAATATCTTGACCAGCAAATTCAACTTTGCCACCTGTTGGTTCAAGTAGTCGAAGGATTGATCGGCCGGCAGTTGATTTACCACAACCACTTTCGCCAACTAAGCCAAGAGTTTCACCGGGGTAAACATCAAGAGAAATCCCATCGACAGCTTTAACACTGCCTACTTGGCGTTTTAGCAAACCATTTCCAGTTATTGGGAAATGTTTTTGTAAACCAGTTACAGTCAAAAGTGGGCTGGTCATTAGTTAACCTTTCCAATCTTGCGTTCCTGGCGAATTGATACGCGTTGTTCCCCGCTTAAATGACAGCGAGCTTCATGCGCATTTGAAACAGAAATAAGTTCTGGACGATCTGTTGTGCAGCGAGAATTTGGCACCATGGATTTAAATGTGCAGCGCGGAGCAAATACGCAGCCACTTGGCAGATTAATAAGTGACGGTGGGCTACCTGGAATTGGATCAAGGTGACGCTCTTTGCTTTCCACGCGAGGGATAGATGCAAGTAGCCCCCAGGTATATGGCATTTGAGGTTGGTAGAAAAGCTCACGAACATCTGCATGTTCAACCGCACTGCCGCCATACATAACCATTACTTCATCGGCTAAGTCAGCAACCACACCTAGGTCGTGAGTGATTAGAACAATCGCTGTGCCAAATTCTTTTTGAAGATCTCGAAGAAGATCAAGGATTTGCGCTTGGACTGTTACGTCTAGTGCAGTTGTTGGTTCGTCTGCGATTAAAACTTCTGGGTCATTGATTAATGCCATTGCGATCATTACGCGTTGGCGCATACCGCCAGAAAGTTGATGAGGATATTCGTCCAATCTTTGCTCAACTGAAGGAATACCAACGCGGTTTAGCATTTCTGCTGCGCGAGCACGAGCTTGTTCATCTGAAACTTTGTGGTGCACTTGAACGGCTTCGATTAACTGGGCACCAATTGTGTAATACGGGTGAAGGGAACTAAGAGGATCTTGAAAGATCATTGCCATACGAAGGCCACGAAGTTTTCGAACTTCTTCAGGGTCTTCTCCGACTAATTCTTTTCCATCAAACTTCACGCTGCCAGTTACCGTTGCGCTTCGGCCAAGTAGACCCATAACAGCAAGGCTTGAGACACTCTTGCCTGAACCAGATTCGCCAACGATCGCTAGTGTTTTGCCACGATGAATTTCATAGCTAACGCCAGTTACCGCATGAACAATGCCATCTTCGGTTTGAAATTCAACGCCAAGATTATTAACTGCAAGCAATGGTTGTTCTGACATTTATAGTCTCACTCGCGGATCAATGGCCATATAAAGAAGGTCGACAACCAGATTGGCAATAATCACAAACACCGCTGCTACCAAAGTTGCTGCAGTAATAGTTGGTAAGTCATATTCAACAACCGCACCAATGGCCAAACGTCCCATTCCAGGCAAACTAAAAATGTACTCAGTAATGACTGCGCCACCTAGCAAGCCCGCTAGGTCCAGTCCAGCTGAAGTAACAATCGGCGTTAAACCTGCGCGGAATGCATGTTTACGAACAACAACTTTTTCAGGTAAACCTTTAGCGCGAGCTGTGCGTATGTAATCTTCACCCAAAGTTTCCAGCATCTGAGTTCTGGTTAAGCGGGTGTAGTAAGCCGCGTACAAAATTGCAAGTGCAACCCAAGGAAGCAACATAGTTTGGAAGAAAGCTAATGGATCTTCAGTTGGCGAGTAGTAATCAGGATATGGAAGCAGGTTCCATCGAACAACTACGAAGATTAGAAGAAGCAGTCCCACGAAGAAGACTGGAAGTGAATAACCAACAAGAGTGATACCCATGATGGTGCGGTCTTGCCACTGGCCACGTTTTTTAGCAGCATAAATTCCAGATGAAATACCAACAAGCATCCAAAGTGTGAATGCGCCGATGGCAAGGTAGAAAGTAACTGGGATTGCGCTAACAATCATGTCGGTTACTTCTTCCCCATTTCGGAATGAGTAGCCAAGACATGGAGTGTCGCATTCAAAAGTTTGAGTACCAGAGCCGTAGGTGCGGCCTACAAAAATACCCTTAATCCATTCGATGTATTGGATATAAAGCGGCTGATCTAAACCAAGACGAATTCGGTTAGCAGCGATGATTTCTGGTGAACAAGATTTGCCACAAGTTAATGCAGCTGGATCAGTAGGTACTGCATTGAAAAGCACGAATGTGACGACGCTCAATATAAATAGCATCACAATCATTAAAGCTGTTCTGCGGATTATGTATTTAAACATTTAGTCACCTTCTTTAAGTCTTAAGTGTTTTGACTTAAGTGGTAGTTGTGGGCGGGTTTTACCCCCCCCACAACATTTTAAA
>JBEGOT010000056.1:0-17070 GCA_041181865.1 Actinomycetota bacterium
TGCGCGCTTGGCACGACCTACTTCCACGTCGGACATTATTTCTCCTAGCGACCGTGGTAGTTCGGGGCTTCTACCGTTAATTGAACATCGTGCGGGTGGCTTTCTTTCAAACCTGCGGTTGTAATTCGAATTAGTCGACCATTGCGCTTTAGATCAGCAATAGTTCCAGCACCGGCATAGCCCATTGATGCACGTAGGCCACCAACTAATTGATGAGCAACAGCTGAAAGTTGGCCGCGATAAGGAACTTGTCCTTCAATACCTTCTGGCACAAGTTTGTCTTCAGATAAAACATCGTCTTGGAAGTAGCGGTCTTTTGAGTATGACTTGGCTTCACCGCGTGACTGCATCGCGCCAAGAGATCCCATGCCACGGTATTGCTTGTATTGCTTGCCATTAACAAAAACTAATTGACCAGGTGCTTCTTCACATCCAGCAAGAAGTGAGCCAAGCATCACGGTATCAGCGCCAGAGACAAGTGCCTTTGCGATGTCTCCTGAATATTGCAAACCACCATCGCCAATAACTGGAACACCGGCTGGACCTGCAGCAAGTGATGCTTCATAAATTGCGGTAATTTGCGGTACGCCAACGCCAGCAACAACGCGAGTAGTACAAATTGAACCTGGGCCAACGCCAACTTTCACTGCATCTGCGCCCGCATCGATAAGTGCTTGCGCCCCTTCGCGAGTAGCGACATTGCCACCAATAACTTGAACTTTGGTTGAAGACTTCATTCGAGAAACCATGTCGAGAACGGCTCGTTGGTGACCATGGGCAGTATCAACAATTAGAACGTCAACTCCTGCATCGACTAATGCCATGCCACGTTCGAATGCATCTTCGCCAACACCAATTGCTGCGCCAACCATCAAACGACCGCTGGCATCTTTTGTTGCAAGTGGGTAGCGATCGCTCTTGACATAGTCCTTAACTGTGATTAATCCAGTTAGTCGACCAGAATCATCAACTAGCGGAAGTTTTTCAATTTTGTTAATCCGAAGCAGGGCAAGTGCATCATCACCATTCATACCCGGCTTGCCAGTGATTAATGGCATCGGCGTCATGACATCGCGAACGAGTTTATTTTTATCATCTTCAAATCGCATATCGCGGTTTGTCACTATGCCAACTAGAACGTTGTTGCCATCAACAACCGGAACACCGCTGATTCGATAGCGACCACACAGGCGATCAACGTCAGCCAGTGTGTTTTCTGGCGAGCAGGTAACTGGGTTTGTCACCATGCCCGCTTCACTGCGCTTCACTAAATCAACTTGCGATGCTTGATCTTCAATTGAAAGATTGCGATGCAAAATGCCAAGGCCGCCTTGGCGGGCCATGGCAATGGCCATTCGTGACTCGGTTACCGTGTCCATGGCCGAAGAAAGCAATGGAATTCGAAGGTTGATCTCGCGGGTTAGTCGTGTGGTGGTATCAACTTCGCTTGGCACAACTTCACTAGCTGCAGGAAGTAATAAGACATCGTCATATGTAAGGCCCAGCATTGCGAACTTCTCAGGTAGGCCTTGAGTCATGACTGCCTTTCGGGGTATTCGCGATACCCAAGATTACCGCTTATTGCCCCGGCTAAAAAATTAAAGATTTAGCCTAAGCCCAGAATTTAAAGGCTTTTTGAACTGTTTCCAACAAGAAAAACCGTTAGAGTTTAGACCGCGGATCGGGCCAATTTAATTAAGGTGTCTGCCAATCCAATCGGCTTGCTAACCCCTTCTAGATCTAAATGTTCCCAGCCTGGACCGGCAGCAACAAGCGTTGGGTTTGGACGTTGTGCCTTGATTTGATTCCAAATCTCAGGTTCTGCGGTACCTCTAGTTTGCGACCAAACTACAACTGCAGACGGACCGATCTTTTTTACTGCAGCCATCAATGATTCCGCCGGAAGCCGGGCACCAAGAACTCGACTGGCAATATCATGTTCAGCCAGCCCAGCAGCAATCGCATGAATAGGTAAAGTGTGTAATTCATGAGCCGTGCAGGCAAGCAGAATTGGTCGGGCGTTAACTGCCTCATCGATTGAAGTTGCAACAAATCTCAACTGGCTTTCAATTACTTCAACTAGCAAATGTTCAACTTCGATACCTTGGCCAGTTTGCTCCCATTTAAGCCCAACGCTTTGCAAAGCTGGAACCAAGATTCGCTCCCAGCACCAGAGCACACCTTTTTGTTCCAATTGGTCAGAAACTATTTTTCGACAAGACTCCTGATCGAGCATGTTTGCAGCACGGATTAGCCCACGTACAACATTTTCGGGCCTACCTAATTGGTGCACATTGTCTGGCAAAACTTTTTCGGCAGGTTGCAAATTTCGATCGACTTCAACTCGAAGGCTTGCAGGTGCTAAGTCTTTTTCAACTGCCACCGCGGCAGCTTTAGCAGGACTAAGACCTTGGACAACAAGGTTTCGCATTAACTCCAAGCGAGCAACGTCAGAAAGAGAGTAGAGGCGATTTTGCCCTGAATCGTGATTGCTTGGCCCAATTCCGTATCTGCGGTCCCAGGTTCGAAGGGTTGCTGGGGCTACACCGATTCGCCTGGCAACAGTTGCCACCGAGAGCAATATTTCGGTGTCCAGATCTGAACTGGCCTGATTCTTTGGGCTTTGCATAGTTAATTTTCCAGCAAAAGGGTAACTTTCGCATTTTCAGCATCTGGTCCAGTGTTCCTGCATGAATAAGGAAAAATGCTTCAAATTATGGGCAAAATAGACTTGACCAACCTTTGAAACGATTTTAAGATTTAACCATTATGAGTGATGTAAGTCGCTTACCAGGGCCAAATACAGACTTTTGGGATTGGCAACTAAACGCAGCCTGTCGAGGGATGGACTCTGATGTTTTTTTCCACCCAGAAGGTGAGCGTGGAGCTGAACGAGAAAACAGAATTGCAAGAGCCAAAGCAGTCTGCTCAACATGTTCTGTTTTAAATGCGTGCCGACTCTATTCGGTAAAAGTTCGAGAGCCATACGGAGTATGGGGCGGATTGAGTGAAGATGAAAGGTTCGCTGTTATTGCAGCAATAAATAAAAATAAAACTTTAAAGATTTCTTAATTTTATTTTTTCAAAAGTGAATCAGTCGATTCACTATTTTTCGTTTTTAAAAATTATTTTTCGTTTAAAAAAATTAATTAAATTTAATTCAATTTAAAATGCGAATTCGCAATTATAGGTCTACATTGAATACATAGCATCATAAATTTAAAGTTATATAGCATTTTAAATTTTTGATGCCCCGAGAAAGGAAAATAATGGGGAACCTATCTTCATTTTTAACAAACGGACAATACAACGCCGTTTATAACATGCTTTCACTAGGTATTGCTAGCATGTTATTTACTGCATTGTTCTTGTTCATGGCAAGGGATCGAGTATTACCTCGTTACCGCATGGCAGTGATGGTTTCTGGAACTGTTACAGCCATTGCTGCTTACCACTACTTCAGAATGTTTGAAAGTTTCAAAGATGCATTCGGTGTAGATGGAATGGGCGTTATCGAATACAACGTCGGTTACCGTTACGTCGACTGGTTTTTAACTGTTCCACTATTGCTAATGGAAACTGTTGCCGTGCTTGCGTTAGCACGTCAAACTCAGTCTGCAATTTTGAACAGACTAGTTCCAGCAGCTGCACTAATGATCGCACTTGGCTACCCAGGTGATGCTCGACTAGATCTAATGGGAATTTCTGCACCTGTATGGGGCGCACTATCTACAATCCCATTCCTATACATCCTTTACGTATTGTTCGTTGAACTAGGTAAAAGCTTGGAACGTCAGTCAGCTGCAGTTCGTGAAAAGATTAGATTGCTTCGCCTGTTGTTACTTGCAACCTGGGGTGTCTACCCAATCTCTTTCATTTTGAACATGAACGCTGATGGTTTTGAAGCTGCTTCATTCGTTGGACGAGAAATCGGATACTCAATTGCAGATATCTTGGCAAAGTGTCTATTTGGTCTAATGATCTTCACTATCGCCAGAATCAAGTCTGCTGAAGATTCACCAGAACATGCAAAAGCCGAATACGGCGCATAAATAAAATAAAAAATGGCCGGGTCGTTTAGACTCGGCCATTTTTTATTGTTAATTACGGTTTGACGACTACTTTGATTGCATCTCCACCAAGTACCAGATCGATGGCTTTTTCAACCTCGTCAAGTGAGACTCTGTGGGTAAGTAAATCTGAAACCTTTACTTTGCCCGAAGCCATTAGCTCTAATGCTCTGCGATTGTGCTCTGGGGTAGATCCATTAGCTCCAGCGAGAATTAATTCTTTGTAATGAACCAAATTGGAATCGATATTTACCATTGGTTTATCTTTTGGAAGCCCACCAAAGAAACTGATTCGACCGCCGGGACGAATCATTCGTACTGCCTGCTCTTGGGCAACTCCAGCTGGAGCTGCGGTAATAATCACATTCGGCCCTGGTTCAGGAATGCTAGTTTTTACCGCTTCTTCAATATCAACTTTTGACATGTCAATGACCGCATCTGGCTTTACTGCGTCAGCTGAAAGTTTTAGGCGATGTGAGTTTATGTCTGCCAAAGTTACATGGACTGCTCCAAGCGCCCGTGCTAAACGAACGTGCATACATCCGATCGGACCAGCACCCATAACAAGAACAACATCGCCTGGTCCAACATTGATTAATTCTTGAGCATTAAGTGCACAAGCCATTGGCTCAGCAGCTGATGCCTCGTCGTAACTGAGGTTATCTGGGATTGGATTAACCCCGTTAACTCTCACTACTTCATTTGGAATGATCATGTACTCGGCAAAACCACCAGCGAACTGGTATCCCATTGAAAGCTGATTAATGCAGATTTGCATTTTTCCTGCATCGCAAGCCCAGCACTTTCCGCATGGAATTGCGGCAATTACCTGAACGCGATCACCAATTTTATGACCCGTTACGTCAGACCCGATTTCAACAATTTCTCCAGCAATTTCATGGCCAATGATCTGGGGTGGCTGTAAGCGGGGATGACCATGATTGTAAATTTTTGCATCTGTTCCACAAGTTGCGCAGGCGTGCACTCGAATCAGAATTTCACCATTTTTAGGTTTTGGTGTCTCCACTTCAACAATTTTTAAGTCTTTTGGTCCACTGTAAAGTGCTGCCTTCATTATTTTTCGAATGCTTTCTGAACTAGGTTTAATATTTCGTTTGGATCAGTGGATTCAAATACGATCTTTCGACGTTCATCATCCATAAGTATTTCCGCAATAACCCCAAGCGTATCAACATGATCATCATTCGCTGAAGCGATACCGATTGCTAGCTTGACTTGTTCCCCATCCCAATCAATTGGATTGCTAAAACGCAAAAAAACAAGTTGCGCAAAATTCACGTACTTTCTTGATGGATCTGTTCCGTGTGGAATTGCAGTTGCTTCACCAATGTATGAGGACATGATTAATTCACGTTCCCACATTGCAGCTACATATGGCTTTTCGATCGCACCACAATCAAATAGAGCCTGCCCGCAAAGGAGCACAGCCTCCTCTCTCGAGGAGGCTGTGCTATTCAGAAGGATTCCTCTAGCCGTGAGTGCTGGAGCACTAGTCATCTGACAAAGTGCCTTTAGATTCAACCGCCTGAACAATTGACATGATTCTTGGATCACCAAGAAACATGTCGAATGCGATAACTACCGTGTCAGGAACTGCCTGCTTTGCTCTTGAATGCAAGCCTCTGTGACACAAAATCACATCTGCATTTTCAGATGCCAACCGATTCACGGGTGAATGAGTAACTTCAACGCCATGATTTTTAAGTTGTTTAGCAAGTTGTTTTGCAACCATGACGCTTGAACCCATCCCAGCTTCGCACGCCACAACTACTTTTTTAATATCCGAACCTGACACGGTACTCATCGACGACTAGCCCTTCAGTGCCCTAGAGGCTGCCTGTGCATCTGCCAAATCACCCATGTCTTCAGAGTGCTTTTGAGTCTTTAGCAGGAATGAACAAGCTAAGAATGAAACTGCTGTTGATACAGCAATTGCAAGAAGAACCTTTAGTTGATCACCTGGAGGTGTTACGGCCATGTAGGCAAAAATCGAACCTGGGGATGGTGTTGCAACCAAGCCATTATCAAGTGCGATGTTTGTGAATACGCCAGCCATACCACCAAGGATTACACCAAGTAGGGTACGAGGCTTCATAAGAACGTATGGGAAATACACCTCATGAATACCACCTAGGAAGTGGATGATCGAAACGCTTGGAATTGAACCGCGAAGTAATTTAGGTCCAGCTACCCAGAATGCAAGAAGTAAACCAAGACCAGGTCCTGGGTTAGTTTCAAGCATGAACAGGATTGACTTTCCAGTTGATTCAGCCTGAATTGCACCAAGTGGAGCAAGTACACCATGGTTAATTGCGTTATTCAGGAACAGTACCTTTGCAGGTTCAACAAAAATTTGTGCTAGTGGCAACAAATTGTTATCAACAAGGCTCTGTACTGCACTTCCAGCTACGTCAGAAATTGACTTAACTACTGGGCCAATGGTCTTGAACCCAAGAATTGCCATTACGGTACCGCTGATACCAAGAGAGAAGTTGCTAACTAGCATTTCAAAGCCAACTGGTGTCTTTGGATCTAGTGCAGCATCAATTTTCTTGATTACCCAAGCAGCTAAAGGACCCATAATCATGGCGCCTAAGAACATTGGGATATCTGTACCGACGATTACACCCATAGTTGCCACAGCACCCATGACACCACCACGGTGTTCATGAACCATGCGACCACCTGAGTAGGCAATCAGTAATGGAAGGAGATTGATAATCATTGGTCCAACCATCTTGGAAAGTTCCTCGTTAGGAATCCATCCAGTTGGAATGAACAATGCGGTAACTAATCCCCATGCAATGAAGGCACCGATATTTGGAATTACCATACCGGCTAAGTTGCCTCCAAATTTTTGAACAGTCGCGCGCCAGCCGGTATGGCCAGAGCCCGAAGTCATGAAGTTACTCATTCAGTTTGTCCTCATCTTTATTTTTTGTTGCCAGTTGACTTATCTTTGGTTACCCAAAGATCATCAACCAGAACCTCCAACACGGCGCATTGGAGAAACCTTTTTAGGCTAGAACCACTTCTACGCCTAGTTTGATGTAACCATCAACAAACTGTTGTGGTGCATCGATGTCAGTAATCAGACGATCCAAGTTGTGACCGTCTGAAAATACTGAAGGGAAAATTTCTTCACACTTAGTGCTGTCTACTAAAACAACGCTTTCTTGAGAGTGTTTCATCATTGCTTGTTTTACGGCGGCTTCCTCTGGATCACTTGTTGTCAGACCAGCACGAACTGAAATTCCATTTGTACCTAGAAATACGACTTGTGTTTGGAAAGTTGCAATATCAGAAAGAGTTCGAGAACCCAGCGCGCTAAGAGTGGTTGACCTTAGACGACCGCTTAGCAAGTGAACCGGTGTTGAACTTTCAGCTACTAAATTTCCAAGCGGGATGCTATTAGTTATCACCAATAGTTTTGGACGATCGATCAAATACTCAGCAAGCAATTCTGTGGTTGTACCACCGTCAACAAAAATTGCACCTTCAAGCGGAATTTGCGAAGCCGCCACTGAGGCAATGCGCCGTTTTGCTTCAGTGTTTGTTGATCGACGCTCACGCAGATTAAATTCATGTGGGATTCGGTCAACTGCAATTGCGCCGCCATGAACGCGTCTGACCATTCCGGATTTTTGCAATAGGTCTAAATCTCTGCGAACAGTCTCGATCGCAACATCCAACCGCGTGGCAGCATCGTTTGCATCGATGCGACCCTCGGTGCGGGACCACTCAACTAGTTGAAGTCTGCGTTCCTCAGCTAACATCCTGTCGCTTTCTGCCCGTTTTTGACTGGTTATGTGGAGATTAACAGTTTTGTGAGTTAAATCACTGGGAAACGGGCAAAATCTTTAAAATTTATGGTTTTGTTACTTAGCGAAATACCCACCGCTTAATGGATTTTTAAAGGTTTTTAGCCAATATTTCCAATAAAAGCTGGTCCATTTGGTTGAAAGTAGTTACCCCGGGGAGGCGCAAGCGAGATTCTGGGGTAACACTGCCCGTGTAGCCAAATACGTGCATTTGGGCGTCAACTCCTGCCTTGACGCCAGCATGACTGTCTTCAACCACAACTGTATTGGTCGGGTCGGCACCCATTTGGGCTGCAGCGAACAAGAAAAGCTCCGGGTCGGGTTTGCCTTTACTGACTTGTTCGGCACTGAAAATTCTTTCGCCAAAGTAATGCGAAAGTGAAGTTAATTCGAGCGAATTTCGAATCTTCTTTTGACTACCAGAAGAAGCTACACATATCGGTACATTTACAGATTCTAAGACTTCAATTATTCCAGCAACGGGTTTAAGTTCTTCTCGAAATGCCTTGTTGTATCGATCTTCCAAATCTGACTTCCAGTTAATTGGAGGATTTGAACCAACATGCCGTTCAATCTCAAGTTGAAAATGCTCGTCACTTTTACCAACAAATTTTTCGATAATTTCTTCAGTTGACATAGAAATTCCTATTTCAAATAAAAATTCTTGGTCAATTTTTATCGCAATTGTTTCTGAGTCAACTAGAACTCCATCGCAATCAAAAATAATAAGTTCAGGAACCACATCACTATGGTTGCACATGCAAACTACAAATCTGAAACAAAAAACCCCCGGTTTCCCGGGGGTTTTTGTTTGTCTTTTAGTGAGTGTGGCCAGCGTGCTTATGCCCGTGACCGTGGTCGTCTTCTTGTACTTCCTTTTTCTCAACAACCAAAGCTTCGGTTGTGAGCAGCATTCCAGCAATAGATGCGGCATTTTCAAGTGCGCTTCTAGTTACCTTCACTGGATCAATCACACCTTGCTTAATTAGGTCGCCGTATTCTCCAGTAGCTGCATTTAGGCCGTTACCGACACCTAATTCGCGAACTTTATCGACAACAACGTAACCTTCGTAGCCGGCGTTTTCAGCGATCCAACGAAGTGGTTCAATTACGCCACGACGAACAATCCCAACACCTACAGCTTGATCGCTAGTTAGACCTAGATCTTTGTTAAGCACTTCAGCTGCGTGAATGATCGCTGAGCCACCGCCAGAGACGATACCTTCTTCAATTGCCGCACGTGTTGCCGAAACAGCATCTTCAATGCGGTGCTTCTTTTCTTTAAGTTCTACTTCAGTGTGAGCGCCAACCTTGATCACGCACACGCCACCAGAAAGTTTGGCTAGACGTTCTGAAAGTTTTTCTTTATCCCAGTCAGAATCTGAAGCTTCCATTTCGCGCTTGATTTGAGCAACGCGATCTGAAACAGCGTTAGCCTTGCCAGCACCATCAACGATTGTGGTGTTATCTTTTGCCACAACAACGCGACGGGCAGAACCTAGAACCTCTAGACCAACCTGATCTAGTTTCATGCCCATGTCAGCTGAAATAACGGTGCTTCCGGTAAGGATCGCAATGTCTTCAAGGATTGCCTTGCGACGGTCGCCAAATGCAGGAGCCTTGATTGCAACGCTGGCGAAGTTTCCGCGAATGCGGTTAACCACAAGTGTTGAAAGTGCTTCACCATCAACATCTTCAGCGATGATTACAAGTGCTTTGCCGGACTGTGAAACTTTTTCAAGAATTGGCAGGATTTCAGCAACGCTTGAAATCTTTCCTTGAGTTAAAAGGATGTATGGATTTTCAAGAACCGCTTCCATGCTGTCGGCATCTGTCACAAAGTATGGAGAAATGTAGCCCTTGTCGAACTGCATACCTTCAGTGAATTCAAGTTCCATTGCAGTGGTGCTTGATTCTTCAACAGAGATAACGCCATCTTTGCCAACTTTGTCGAACGCATCAGCGATTAGATCGCCAATTGACTTATCGCGTGAGCTGATAGCGGCAACCTGTGAAATTTCGGCTTTGCCGTTCACTGGACGAGCTTGCTTTAGTAATTCCTCATTTACTGCTTTGACTGCAGCTTCAATCCCACGCTTTAGTTCAACTGGAGCAGCGCCAGCAGCTACGTTCTTTAGACCTTCGCGAACTAGCGCTTGAGCAAGAACAGTTGCTGTTGTAGTTCCATCACCTGCGACATCGTTGGTCTTAGTTGCAACTTCTTTAGCAAGCTGAGCACCAAGATTTTCGTATGAATCTTCAAGTTCAATTTCTTTAGCAATGGTCACACCGTCGTTAGTGATTGTTGGTGCGCCCCAGGACTTGCTGATTACAACGTTACGGCCTTTAGGCCCAAGCGTTACCTTCACCGCATCAGCTAATGCGTTAACGCCGCGTTCTAATGCGCGACGAGCGTCTTCATCAAAATTAACTATCTTTGCCATATCTACTTCTCTTGTTTTGGAGGATTAAAAATTTGTTTAGTGAAATTTGTTTATCTCAAATTTGAAATAGCGCCTCAAGCTTTGAGGCGCTATTTCATCAATTTTGTTTTACTTCTCTACGATCGCAAGAATGTCGCGAGCGCCAAGTAGTAGGTACTCGGTACCTGCATATTTAACTTCGGTGCCGCCATACTTTGAGTAGATAACTACGTCGCCGACTTTAACGTCTAGCGGAATACGCTTTTCGCCATCTTCGTCGAAACGACCTGGACCTACAGCAACTACTTTGCCTTCTTGTGGCTTTTCTTTTGCAGTGTCTGGAATAACCAACCCTGATGCAGTGGTTGTTTCTGCTTCTAAAGACTGTACGAGGACGCGATCCTCAAGTGGCTTAATGTTGACCGACACGGCCTGTCTCCTGTTGTTAATCGACTAAGTACTTATTAATCAGTTTTAAGGCTGATTAGCACCCGGACCTTTAGAGTGCTAACCCAAATCTAAAAGGTCAATGCCTTAAGGGCAAATCGGGGTTGACTACCACCTAGCCCGACAGAAATTCCCAGAATTCAAGGATTTCAGTTGGCCCAAACCAGGTCAGATCTAAGTCCTGGCTGTCCGCCCCTTGCGAAATTGCCACAGTATTTATGTCATCATCGGCAAACAGGGCTTGAACCTGCTTTAGGCCAAAAGCACCACATGAAACCTGACCAAGATCTGCATTTAATACTTTCCCTTGGGTTTGGGCCACAATCACAATTCGCCGGTCCCCCTTTTGGGTTGAACTTGCGGCTAAATAAAGAAGCTCACCTTCAAGAACTTCTTGATCGGTTTCAGTTTGGCTAGCTTCCCACTGGGGCAAGAGTGCATAACCAGTTAAACCTTCAAGGTTTTGCCCGAGCAATAAGGCATTTATGTCACTTTTGGTAGCTGGCAGATATATACGCACATATTTATTCTGGCCGGCTTTGAGTCTGGGGCAAGTGGTGACACGGGATTATGCAGTGCCAGTATTTATCCATGGATGCAATTACCTCAGTACCAGCCCCAATTAACGAAAAAGTTAACACTTTTGCTCCGGGCTCACCAGAACGCGCAGCTCTAGATGTAGCGCTTAAAGAAACTATTAAAACCACGCCAGAGATTACAAATGTAATTGGTGGGAAGCACGTCAAGGCTGGTGGCGAGAAAATTGAAGTTCGCTCACCACATGACAGAGCACAACTTCTTGGTACTGCAGCTAACTCAACCCATGAAGATGCCAAAGCTGCAATTGCTGCAGCCAAAGCTGCTGCCCCAGGTTGGCGCGACCTTCCGTTCGATGAACGTGCTGCGGTAATTCTTCGCGCAGCTGACATGCTTTCTGGCCCATGGCGTTACAAAATGCTTGCTTCAACAAACTGGGGTCAATCAAAAAATGCATTCCAAGCTGAAATTGATTCAACTTGTGAACTAATCGACTTCTGGCGATTTAACGTTCACTTCGCTCGTCAGATTTTGCAAGAACAACCAATCTCATCTGCTGGTGTTTGGAATCGCACTGACTGGCGACCACTTGAAGGATTTGTTTACGCCATCACTCCTTTTAACTTCACAGCGATCGCAGGTAACCTGCCAACCGCACCAGCACTGATGGGTAACACCGTCGTTTGGAAACCAGCATCAACTCAGTTGCACTCTGCTTACCTTCTTATGCAGTTACTTGAAGCTGCTGGACTTCCTCCAGGTGTAATCAACATGGTTACTGGTGATGGCATTGCAGTATCTGATGTTGCGCTATCTAGCCCTGATCTTGCTGGTATTCACTTCACTGGATCAACTGGCGTGTTCCAACACCTTTGGAAAACCGTTGGTGAAAATATTTCCAACTACCGCTCTTACCCGCGTTTAGTTGGTGAAACTGGCGGTAAAGACTTTGTATTTGCTCACCCATCAGCAGATCCAGCAACTCTTGAAACAGCATTAATTCGTGGTGCTTTTGAATACCAAGGACAAAAGTGTTCAGCAGCATCTCGTGCATATATTCCGCGCAGCGTATGGGAAAAGATGGGCGATCACTTCTTAAATGAAGTTCAAAACATCAAGATGGGCCATGCTTCAGATCACAGTAATTTCATGACAGCAGTTATCGACGAGCGTGCCTTTGATCGCGTTGCTGGGGCAATTGACCGAGCACATGCTGAAAAGAGCATCAAAGTTGTTGCTGGTGGAACCTATGACAAATCAGAAGGTTTCTTCATCCGCCCAACCGTATTACTTGGTGATGATCCAACCACTGAATTCTTCACTAATGAATACTTTGGCCCAGTACTTGCAATCCATGTTTATGAAGATGCCAAGTGGCGCGAAGAAATGCATGCCATGGAAGGTATTGCCCAGTACGCACTAACTGGCGCTGTTATTGCTCAAGATCGAACTGCGATCAACGAGATCATGCATGCCCTACGTTTTGCCGCCGGTAACTTCTACATCAACGACAAGCCAACTGGCGCAGTCGTTGGTCAGCAACCATTTGGTGGCGCACGTGCATCTGGCACCAACGATAAAGCTGGCGCTCCGCAAAATTTACTTCGTTGGGTTAGCGCACGTAGCTTGAAAGAAACATTGGTTCCACCAACGGATTACCGTTACCCGTTTATGGGCTAAAGCGAACAATTAATTAGACGCGCTTCAGGGCTAAGTTCAATTCCGAACTTGGCCCTGACGCCATTTTGAACATGTTTTGCTAATTCCAAAATGTCAGCACATGTTGCATTGCCACGGTTGGTTAGCGCAAGTGTGTGTTTAGTTGAAAGTGTCGCGCGATTATTTAAACCAAAACCTTTTTCAAAGCCAGCTTGTTCAATTAACCAAGCCGCGCTTACTTTAAATCTGCCATCTGGTTCAGGCCAAGCTGGTGCATTTTCAGGAACTTCTGTTACACGGGGGTTCATAAAAAATGAACCAACGCTCCATGAATCATGGTCATCTGCTTTAACTAACATTCCTTTACCTTGGCGAAGTTCAAGCACAGCAGAACGAAGTTCTTTTGAACTAACCCTGGCACCTAATTCTCTTCCAAAATAAACAGCAAGTTCGTTGTATTTAATTGGGCTGGCCTGATCTCCTAGTGGTAACTGGAAAGTCACGCTCAAAATAACCCAACGATTTGGATACTTTTTAAATACTGAAGTTCGATAACCAAATTCACAGTTTGCCGAAAAAATTGTGTCAATCTTTTTAGTTTCGCGATTCCAAGCTCGTACCTGAGCAATCGTTTCACTTACTTGCTGCCCATATGCGCCAACATTTTGAATTGGGGTAGCGCCAACTGTTCCTGGAATTCCAGAGAGAGCTTCAATACCTAGCCAACCGTTGAAGACAGCATCTGCTACAAAGTCATCCCAAGAATGACCTGCTTGAACTGTTACCCAAGCACCAGCACAAACTGTTGAATCATTTTCATAACCAGTAGAAGCAATCTTGATCACTTGGCCATAGAAGTCATCGGCCACAACAACATTTGACCCTCCACCAAGTATTAATACTTCTTGGCCAGCATCGTCAGCGGCACTTACCGCTTCAATAATTTCGGCCTCAGTTGACGCAATCGTTAGAACACTTGGCGTGCCACCGACTCGAATAGTGGTCAACTGGGCAAGTGAAGTCATTTGGTTAAACCGTATAACGCTTAAAACTGCAATGTGGCTTTTGCTTGGCCAAGAACTGTGGTGCCATCACAAAGTGCTGATAAATCAATGCGAACTGTGCGATTTTCGGCGTTAACTTCGCCAACTTTGCCAGTGAATAAGACTGTTGCGCCAAATCCATTATTTGGAACAACAACCGGCCTAGTCATACGAACGCTGTAATCGATGACTTTGGTTGAATCGCTAACCCAGTCAGTGACAACACGAATTGCTCGACCCATAGTTAACATGCCATGGGCAATCACATCCGGAAGTCCAACAGATTTCGCCACCGCTTCATCTTGGTGAATTGGGTTTTGATCCCCAGAAGCATTTGCGTATGCAACTAAGTGGTCGCGAGTGAATTGAAGTTCCAAGCTTGGAAGTTCATCGCCAGCATTAATCTGGTCAAAATTAATGGTCATTCTTCACCACGCACCACTAATTTGGACCAGGCTGTAACAACTAGTTCATTTTTTGAAAATACTTCAGTGCGAAATGTCGCAATGTCGTTATTACCTAATGCGCGAATGTCTTCAACAAATGCGCGAACTACTAGTTCATCGCCAACTTGAATTGGGCGCTTATATTCAAATCGTTGATCGCTATGAACAATGCGTGAGTAATCCATGTTTAGTTTTGGATCATGGAAAGCTTCTTCCATTGCTTTCATGGTCACAGCAATTGGAAAAGTTGGCGGTGCGCAGACAGTAGTGTGCCCAAAAGATTGGGCAGCACCTTGATCAAAATAGATTGGATTGTCATCGCCGATTGCATTTGCAAACGCGGCGATGTTTTCGGTTGTAACGAGGAATGGTTTTGAGTCAGGGTAAGCAAACCCGATCATGTCGCGGTTCATACCCATGGCTATTCCTAGTTACGGTATTGGTGCTGGAATGCACCAAATGGAAAACTAGCGAGTTTCCTTATGCACGGTGTGCTTGTTGCACTTTGGGCAGTGCTTCTTAATTTCAAGACGGTCTGGATCGTTACGACGATTCTTACGAGAAATGTAGTTACGGTCTTTGCAGTCTTCGCATGCCAAAGTGATCTTTGGACGAACATCATTACGTGCCACTTACGTGCCTTTCATTTGTGGCGATGCACTTGCATTGCCATCCGTTGTCGTACCGAGGGCCGGACTTGAACCGGCGACACAACGATTATGAGCCGTTTGCTCTACCAAGCTGAGCTACCCCGGTGAGAACTAAACTTTCGTTTAGCTTCGAGCCCCCTTGCGGAATCGAACCGCAGACCTTTTCCTTACCATGGAAACGCTCTACCTACTGAGCTAAGGGGGCGGGTCTTATCCACGCATTTCTGCGCTCGAATAGCGTACCGAAATATGCTCAAAACCGCGAAATTACGGGCAATAGAGCAACTTCTCTGGGGCTCGTTTTGGCAATCGATTAGCCAAATGCTTACTAGGTAGGCTGGCTGCGTGCCTGAAAATGAAAAAATCAAACTTAAAACTTTTTTACTTTTCCGACGACCGGTAATGAAAGATTGGGCATTTGTTGTTTTCTTAGCCTTTTTAGCAATAAACATTTATGTATTTGTTTTTCTAAATAACCAAGTGCCTGAACTTGCTAAAGGAATTGAAAACCTTTTTGCTGATTTTAATATTTTTAAACTGACTTGGTATGCGTATCTTTATTTCTTGCCAATTTTAATAATTAGATTTGTATTGAGTGCTATTAAAATTAGGAAGATTAAATAATTTAAAACTGAGTCTAGTCTTTGTCGTCAACTTTTAAAGTACCGTAAACCAACCAAATGATTGCAATAATTATTAAAAATATATCTATTGCTTGAAATCCATTTCCATTTACTTGGAAAAAAGCTAGCCATAAAATTGTAAATAAACCAGGACCAAGAATTAATAATTTTTTCAATTTATTATTAGACATTCTTACTCCATTTTTTAAATAGGACTTTAGGATTCGACTGATAAAATACTATTTTATTCACTACATCTCTGGTGATTTTAGGACAAAAGTCTCAAGTGAATATGGTCCACCGATCGCATTAGCAGTCTGGCTCGTTGAAACATAAACCCGCCAAACGCCTGGTGAAATTTCATATGCGGTTGGATCTAAATAATTCTTTTCAGGATCATTAATCAGCGGTTCACTATCCACTTGCCAATTCATGCCATCAGTTGACCAAGCCAAGAAAAGTTTTTGCGGTAAGCGCGACTTATTTGGGGTTGTTGAAAGTAGTGCAACCCAATCGCCAGAGTCAGCTCTTAGAACGTAGGGATCGACATAGGCATCTGTGAATCTCACACCTTCATCAACTGTGAATGTGATTCCGTCTGTACTTGTGGCGCTCTTGACTGATTCCCACTTGTCGTCTTCATTCATATCAACCCAAAGCATCCTGGTATTGCCCGATGGATCTAGAAAAGTATCTGGCACGCCCCAGGCAGCGCCTGGCTTTGCTTGCACAATTCCAGTATCAACTCCTGGACCAAAATTTTCTAAAGAGTCACTTGTTGAAACTTTCACAGTTTTTTGCGTTTTCTTTGGGTCCATCGGTTGTGGTGCCGTACCCGCAGCTGGCTGCGAACCTGTCATCAAAATTTCACTTACATACATTCGCCATTTACCATCAGCAGTTTTAATAACCGTTGGATCAGCTGCCATTGGCATTTTTGCATTTGCTGAAAGTTCAAAATTTAAACCATCGGTTGATTTATATAATTTGATCCCCATGTCAGTGGAATATAAATAAACGGTGCCATTATCAATAACTGATTCTGGCGAAACGCCTGCAATATTCAGCGCCTTTAAGTCTTCATAGACCCAACCAAGGTGAGCCACAGATTCATCTGAATTATCAATTGTTGTCTGACTTGAGCCCGAACCACATGAAGTCATTAATAATGTGGTTGCAAAAATAGCTACTAATTTGGTGCGCATGTAAATCCTCGAATAATTGCCTATTCAAATCTAGCGACTATTTGTGGTTTTAGTGCTTCTATTTAGTCCCCAAAACCAGGTCGCGGAATTGTACTCATAAGTGTTTGAGTGAAACCACCATCAGC
>JBEGOT010000057.1:0-5506 GCA_041181865.1 Actinomycetota bacterium
TGTTGGCGATCTATTTCTGCGATCACACGATCGACATAAGTGGATGGACTTATTTTTGTGTTATCTCGCTGAAGTTCTTGAGCTGTGTACGTATTGAAGTCGCAATATCCACACCTAGTTGCACAAAAAGGAACGTGAACATAGGCACCCAGCTTGCGGTTCATTGTTCCAAAAACTTTGAAAACTTTTCCCGGGTCTCAAGAGCAATATCTGGGCACTGGGAGCACTTATTGACTCGTTCTGGATCGCGATCACCGGTGTGGACTTTGAAGTAATCCAAAATGGTCACACCATGATCGGGTGTGGATTCCAATTCAAATTCATCACCTGCTGTGATCTCACCAGCATCCAAAACTTCAAAATATGCACCGATTCGATTTTCAGCTGTAAATCTTTTAACCCATTGATCTTGTTGCATCCAACGACCAAATGTTCCGCACGGAATTCTAGGTTTTGCAGCCCGTAGCTTTGCCGTGCCAACTGTAAATACTGAGCCAATAACTAAATTATTTAAATCAATTCCAGCAGTAGTTAGGTTTTCACCAAACTGGCCAGCGGTTAACTTCTGATCAAGTTCAACTGACCACCAGCCGTAATCTTCACTTGAGTATGCATAAACGGCTTGATCAGGTGATCCGTGGTGTTTCATGTCTGATCGCTTGTCACCTGCAACGCCATCAGATGTCACAAAACGACTGTCTTCGACTGGACGTTTATCAATCGATGTAAATGGCATAGTGCCGCCCTCATCAGGCACATCAGCAAAAACAACGTTCAGTGAGATAACGCGCGCAGTCACATTAGTCCTTAGCTTTCGCTTTGGCGCCACTGTCATCGGTTGAAAGTGCAGCGATGAATGCTTCTTGTGGCACTTCAACACGGCCAACCATCTTCATGCGCTTCTTACCTTCTTTTTGTTTTTCCAGAAGTTTGCGCTTGCGAGAGATGTCACCGCCGTAACACTTAGCCAAAACGTCTTTGCGCATTGCACGGATAGTTTCGCGGGCAATGATCTTGGCACCAATTGCAGCTTGAATTGGCACTTCGAACTGTTGACGTGGGATGAGTTCTTTTAGTTTTGCGGCCATCATCACGCCATAGGCGTAAGCCTTATCGCGGTGAACAATTGCGCTAAATGCATCGACTGGATCACCGTGCAGCAAGATGTCCACTTTTACTAGATCTGCTGATTGGTCACCAGTTGTTTCGTAATCAAGTGAAGCATAGCCACGAGTACGAGACTTTAGCTGATCGAAGAAATCAAAAACAATTTCAGCAAGCGGCAAGGTATAGCGCATTTCCACGCGGTCTTCAGAAAGGTAATCCATACCCATCATGTTTCCTCGACGGGTCTGGCAAAGTTCCATGATGGCGCCAACAAATTCGTTTGGGGTGAGGATTGTGGCGCGCACAATTGGTTCGTGAACTTCAGCGATTTTTCCAGATGGGAATTCACTTGGGTTAGTAACCGTTAGTTCTTTGCCATTATCCATCTTCACTTGATAAATAACGTTTGGTGCAGTTGAAATCAGATCTAAATTAAATTCGCGTTCCAAACGTTCACGAACAATTTCAAGATGCAACAAACCTAGGAAGCCACATCGGAATCCAAAGCCAAGTGCCACAGATGATTCAGGTTCATAAACCAAAGCTGCGTCATTTAATTTAAGTTTGTCTAGGGCTTCACGAAGTTCAGGGAAATCTGAACCATCAAGTGGGTAAAGCCCGGAAAAAACCATCGGCTTAGGTTCGCGATATCCACCAAGAGCTTCTTTGGCTGGATTACCCGCCAAAGTGATCGTGTCACCAACTTTTGATTGACGAACATCTTTAACGCCTGTGATTAAGTAACCCACTTCCCCAACACCTATAGCTTTTGCTGCAATCGGTTCTGGTGAAATAACACCAACTTCTAAAGTTTCGTGCTGTTCGTTGGTACTCATCATCTTGATTTTTTCGCGCTCTGGAATACGCCCATCGATAACACGAACATAAGTAACAACACCTCGATAAGTGTCATAAACAGAGTCAAAAATTAATGCGCGAGCTGGAGCATCAGCTACGCCAATTGGGTGCGGAATTTGCTTAACAACTTCATTTAACAATTCTTCGACGCCAGCACCAGTTTTAGCACTAACCTTTAAGACATCCTCTGCCTTACAGCCAATTATGTGTGCAAGTTCAGCGGCATACTTTTCTGGCTGAGCAGCTGGAAGATCGATCTTGTTAAGGACTGGAATGATCGTTAAATCATTTTCCAAAGCTAAATAAAGGTTGGCTAAGGTCTGCGCTTCAATACCTTGGGCTGCATCAACTAAAAGAATCGCACCTTCACACGCTGCCAAACTTCGGCTCACTTCATAGGTGAAGTCAACGTGACCAGGTGTATCGATTAAATTTAAGACGTAATCGATTCCATCGTTGGCTTTAAATGGCAATCTAACTGCCTGGCTTTTAATTGTGATGCCACGTTCACGTTCAATATCCATTCGGTCTAAATACTGAGCGCGCATATTCCTTGCATCAACAACACCGGTTATCTGCAGCATGCGGTCAGCAAGTGTTGACTTGCCGTGGTCGATGTGGGCGATGATGCAGAAGTTTCGAATTATTTCTGGCGAAGTAGCCCCAGGTGCGGGAGCAGTACTGGCCATTAAAAATCCTCTTGAGTTGAAATGCTTAATTTGCAAGGGAATTGCCTTGCCATTTTGGCACAGAACCACACAATTTGAGCAATCGACTACTTAAAAGGTAATCTTGTGGCTTGCACCTAGATAGATAGACAAATAGACAAGGTAAGACGTGGCAAACATTAAGTCCCAGAAGAAGCGAATTCTTCAGAACAACGCTGCTCAAGAACGCAACAAGTCAGTTCGTAGCGCCCTGAAGACCAAAGTACGTCGTTTCCGCGAAGCACTAGCTGCTGGCGATAAGGCTGCTACTGCTGCTGCACTAACGGATGCATCACGCGCGCTAGATAAGGCTGCATCAAAAGGTGTAATCCACAAGAACCAAGCTGCTAACCGCAAGTCAGCTATGGCTTCTGCAGCTGGCAAGTAAATAAAACTTCTTTAAGCCCGTACCTATTGGTGCGGGCTTAATTTTTTGGTGGCCTGATTGCCATTAAATCTTTTTCAATCCGATACTGCGACTGCACGGTATCTAAACTCTTGCCACCAGGAATTGCTGGGTCATAACTAGTTCCTTTGCTTGCCCGATCTGCTTGGGCAAGTAATCTGGCCGCTGTTGCAAGTTGCTCTGGGGTCCAACGATTCTTTTGATTGCGCAACATCCTGATTTTCCATGGTGGAACACCCACTACACCAGCAAGTTCATTTTCAGACATGCCTGCAGGAGCTGCAGCATATTTAACAAGCGCACGAAGTCCATTACTGATCGCACTTATCGCTGGCACCGCAGAGGAAGTGTCACCTTGCAAAGCCCAGCGAAGTTGTTCCAAAACTTCAAGTGGTTGTGCATTCCACATCGCATCACTTAATGTCCAGCCCATTACATCTGAAACACCTGAGTAATAAGTGCTCACGTGTGTTGCATCAATTACTTCGCTTTCGATATCTGAACACAGCTGTGAAACCGCTGAGAGCAATTCGCCCAAACCTGTTCCAAGTGAGGTTTGTAATTGAGTAATGGCATCAGCGGTTACTTTGCGACCATGCTTTTTGAATTCAGCCACAAGAGCAGCTTCAAGATCTTTTGACTTAAGTTCGCTGCAATTGGCTTCCACTGCCCCAGACTTACGAATGTTCTCCAAAAGACGCTTACCTTTGACTCCACCTGGGTGAGTGAAAACTAATCGAATGTGATCTGGCACATTGTCTAAATACAAATTAATCTGTTCGGCTAATTCATCGGTTGCTGAATCAATCCCTGAAACAACCAAAACTGTTAACTCACCAAATAGAGACGGTGACATTGCATTGGCAAAATCCATCGCGGCAGAGTCATTTCCTGCAGCAATTTCTTGGCGAACAAAATTTGGATCATTTGCGCGAGCTGAGTGAATAACACCATCAATCACCCGCTGGACGAGAACCGTTTCTTTGCCAACGGCAAGAATTACCTTGCTATCAGCTCCGGTTGATTTAGCCACAAGATGAGTTTGCCACACCCCAATTTATTGTTTTATTGGCACTACTTTTCTGACTTTACTTTCACTTTTTCACCACTTTGCCAGATCGCCATTGAACCACGTTCATCGGTTCTTAGGACCTTGGCTCCAATCGATTCATATAAATAAATGGTGTCTTTTGATGGATGGCCATAGTCGTTATCTTTTCCAACAGAAATAATGGCTAACTTTGCTTTTGTCGCATGGGCAAAGTCAATTGATTGATACCTAGAACCATGATGAGGAACTTTCACCACAATCGCGCTGGGATCTGGAATTAATTTAAGAATGGCTTCTTGGGCAATGGGCTCGATGTCTCCTGGCAAAAGTACGGTTAGGTTCGATGTTCTAACTAATACAGAAACGCTGGCGTTATTTGGTGTATTGCTATGAAAATCCGTTTTACGCTTTGGCCAAATACAAAAAAGTTCAATCGCACCAACTTTTAAATAATCTGGGTAAGCCAAGACATTTGGCTGCATCCGATTTTCAGCAAGCACTTGGTTAACAAATTTCGTTGTTAAGGGTGGGTCAGATAGTGGACTGATTCTGATCTGCCCCACTTCTCGCCCGGCAAGTGCCCCAGGCAGGCCAACAACATGATCGGCGTGAAAATGCGTCAATAAAAGCAATGCAATCTTTTTGATTTTTAGATCTGAAAGACACTTATTGACTAGCTCTGGGCTGCCACCAACATCTATCAAGATGGCTTCACTACCTGATACCCGAATAACTGTTGCATCACCTTGGCCAACATCACAGGATGCAACCTGCCAATTAGGTGGCACCCAACCGGTTAAGACTGTGAGCGGCCTTTGCCAGAGCATTAACACGCAAGTCAGCCAACAGGTAACAACTATTTGTTTTTGCCCTGTTGAGAATCTTGGCCAGAGAAGTTTGGATCGAACTCCAAGAACTATCGTCAAGATAGCTAGGGCTACTCCACCTAAACCTTTGGGCCAAGGAATCACCAGCCAATTTTGTCTTGAAAATACTTGCGCGCAAATTACTATTCCCTGCGCGCAGCCGATCGCAATCAACCCAAATAGTTGAGCTAACGGATTAAAAATACTTGCTGTTAGTGCTGCCAATAAACCAAAAATCATTGTGGGGCCAGCAAGTGGAACAGAAATTAAATTAGCTGGAAGACTGCCAAGCGAGATCGGCGAACCAAGGCTTACCAAAATTGGAAATACTGCAATTTGAGCGCTGACCGTAACTACTAATCCCAAAACTAACCAATGTGGAACTTTTCTAGGAACGACTCGATCGAAAATTTCAATTAGTGAATTAGCCCATAAAAGAAGTCCTGCCGTTGCAAAAACGGAAAGTGCAAAGCCATAAGAAATTGAAAGCCAAGGATCGATAAAAATGAGT
>JBEGOT010000058.1:0-13458 GCA_041181865.1 Actinomycetota bacterium
AAAATCTAATCCACCAGTTGCCCTGCGGTTAACACCACTGTCAGTTGATGCAGACATAGCAATTACGATGTCACGTAATTTAAGTGGACCAACTGCGCCACAAGTACCTACGCGGATGGCAGTTTGAACATCAAAGTCTTTAAATAATTCAGTCACATAAATAGAAAGAGATGGCACGCCCATTCCAGTTCCTTGAACTGAGATGCGATTTCCTTTGTAGGTGCCAGTGAAACCAAACATGTTTCGAACAGTGTTGTAGCGAACTGGGTTTTCAAAGAAGTTCTCGGCAATCCACTGTGCCCGAAGTGGGTCACCTGGAAGTAGAACTGTTTCGGCGATGTCGCCCTTATTTGCACCAATGTGTGGAGTACTCATACTTTTAATCTACCTAAGGCCTTTCTGGCTCAATCTTGGGGACGAGAAACTTGATAAACCTGATCTAGGTTTTTGGTATCTGCCAACCGATGAGAGGCCACAATCAAAGAGCTATCCTTAGTCGCTGCCATAACGTTTTGCATTACAAGGTCTGCAAGTGCTGAATCCAAATGTTCAGTGGGCTCATCTAAAAGCCAAACTTGCGGATTGGCAATAAATAACCGCGCTAGTGCAAGACGTTGCTTCTGTCCACCAGACATTGTGCTGCCACGTTCACCGATTACTGTTTCAAGTTGATTTGGTAATGCTCTAGCCCAATTGGCTAGCTGCACTTTCTCCAGCGCCTGCCACATTTGTTCGTCGGATAAATCTTGGGGATGATCTGAGGCAAGACGAAGATTTTCAGCAATCGAAGTTGCAAATATATGTTGTTCTGGAGAACTAAGAATAAGTTTTTCTCTAATTGCTTGCCCATTTAACTCGGTGCTATCAACTCCGCCAAGAGTGTATTTACCTGACTTGAGTGGAAGGAATTTTTGCAACATCGCAATAATTGTTGATTTACCAGAACCACTTGGTCCAACTAGTCCAAGTGAGGAATTTTGGGGAACCACAAAATTCACATCACTGACGGCATCTTGGTTTGCCCAAGCTGCACTGGCATTGATCAACTTAATTTCTACCGATGAGACTGTTGAGCTTTGTGCTGGTTCGGTAATTGGATCAGGTGAATCCATGACTTCAATTAATCGGTTTGCGCTACTGCGAACCCGAGCAAGTGCAAGGGCAGCGTTTGGAAAGTTTGAAACTGATTCAAATGCGGCCATTGGGATCATCGCAAGCACAGCAAGCAGTGCGCCATCAATCTTTCCGTCAGTGAAGGCGACAATTGCAACATAAGTTGAACAAAGGATCGCCACACCTTGAGCCAAAATCAACAAGCCACTGGCGAGACCCGATGCAAAAGCTTGTTTACGGCCGATAGTCGTTAATTTCTCATCAAGTTCAGTTAATCGAGTTAACGCAGTTTCATGTTGACCCAAAGTAATGATGTCTGCATTACCTGAATAGAACTCGATTAACTCATCAACTAATTCGCCACGAACTTGCGCGGTAGCTATCTCGCTTTTAGCCGCGTTCCAAGAAGTGATTAATGGGATAACTAGACCTGCAAATAGCAAGGTTAAAAACATAACCAGTCCAGCACTTGGCAGTAGCCAAGCCGATAAACCAACTGCAAAACTCGCGGCAAAAATTCCAGAGGCAATTGGAAGCACCACGCGAAGAGGCAGATCTTGAACAGCGTCAACATCAGCCACTAACCGAGCCAGCAAATCACCACGCCTAAATGCAGGAAGCCCTGCTGGCGCTAGTCGCTCAAGTCGATCAAAGACAGCACGGTGAATTCCAGTAAGGGAATTAAAAGTGGCGCTGTGTGAAAGTAATCGTTCGGCATACCTTGCAACTCCGCGGCTTAAAGCAAAAGTTCTAACCCCAACAACTGCAACTGAAAGTGTTAGTACTGGTGGCATCAAAGCAGCTTTAGAAATAAGCCAACCGCTTGTTGCCATCAAGGCAATCGAACTGATTAATGTCATCGCGCCAAGTAGGGCAGAGCCAAAAAGCTGCGCTTGCATTGGCTTAAAGTATTGCCACATTCTTTTCACAGCGCTCATAAACCAACACCGCTATATTCAGGCTCTTTAACTTCTATTACTTGATCGGCATTAATCACAAGATGTGGTCGATGGGCAATGGCTATCACACATTTACCCTCAGCGACCAAATTTTGAATTGTTGTATTAATGAGCTCTTCAGTCTTGTTATCAAGTGATGCCGTTGGTTCATCCAAAATAAATATTGGACGGTTTTGAATTATTGCTCTAGCAAGAGCGATTCTTCTTTGTTGACCCATGGATAAACCAGTCGAGGAAGTTAATTTTGAATTCAGGCCATCTGGTAAATCATTTGGATTTGTTACTGACAGTCCAACTTTTTCAAGTGCAGAAATAATGTCTTTATCGGTGGCATTTGGATTAGCCATTTGAATTGCCTGGCGAACAGTTCCATACGGAAGCCACGGAGACTGCGGGAAGTAACTTATGTGACTGCGCCAGTAGTCAAGATCTAAATCTGCAATGTCCTGATTGTTAACTTTGATTGACCCAGATGCGCAAGTAGCAAAACCTAGTAGCAAATTAACTAATGTTGATTTCCCAGATCCGCTGGTGCCTTTAATCGCTGTGAGTTGCCCAGAGCGAGCAGTAAAACTTAACGGCGATAAAGCAATTAATTCAGATTTTGGATAGCTGTAACTAACTTGGTCAACGCAAATTTCAGTAGGGCTAGAAATAGCTGGCTTTGCTGTCCCACTAGTTGAAGAGATAGGAGCCTCAAGGATTTCAAACATGCGGTCTGCTGCGCCCATGCCATCAACAACTGCATGGAATTGTGCGCCAAGTTGGCGAAGTGGGATGTAAGCCTCGGGAAGAAGAAACAAAACAATTAGACCTTCGCGCAGATTAATTGATCCGTTCACTAGGCGAAGACCAATTGAAACTGCCACAAGCGCCATGGAAAGTGTTGAGATTAGTTCTAAAACCAAGGAAGACAAAAATGAAACCCGCAAAACACCCATAGTTGCACTTCGATATTCATCACCAACGGCTGCGATTGCATCAGCTTGCCTTTTTGCGCGATTAAAAACTTTTAATGTCGGTAGACCTTGGACTAAATCTAAGAAATGACCTGAAAGTGCTTGCAAGCTATTCCATTGGCGATCGACTTTATTTTTTGAGTAGATACCAACTAGTGCCATAAAAAATGGAATCAAAGGGATAGTAAGTCCGATGATTACTGCACTAAGTAGATCTTGGGTGAGAACTGTTATGCCAACTGTCAGTGGAATAGCTGCTGCCAAGAAAATTTGTGGAAGGTAGCGCGCAAAGAAAGTATCTAGTGCATTTAAACCTTGAGTGCTTAAAGTTGCTAGGTCTGCACTTTGGCGGCTTGATACCCAAACTGGACCAAGTTCTAAAGTTTTCGAGATAACTGCCGTACGTAACTGACTTTTTGCTTTATTAGATGCTCTAGTTGCAAAAACATCCGATAGCCAAGCACTTAGCGCGCGAGCGAAAAATACTGCGCCAAGTAAATAAAGATTACCTAAAACGTCAGCGAGCTCCTTGCCGCCAAGATAAATGTCGACAAGGAGTCCACCTAATAGCAAGGCTTGCAGGATGATTAGCGCGGTATTAACTAGTCCGTTCACTGCTGAAAAAGCTAGGAAAGATTTAGTAGCTTTTGCGTACTTCAGCAGACGCTGGTCTATCGCGCGCATAATCCTCCTACATCTTTATGCCTTAACTTCTTCTAGTCCTAGTGTTCCAGACTCTGGATTTGGAATCTGATCCGCACTTAGACGCTTGCGGAATATCCAATAGGTCCAGGCTTGGTAAGCCAAAACGATTGGAGTGAACACGACAGCTACGATCGTCATCACCTTTAGGGTGTAGTCGGTAGACGATGCGTTGTAGATGTCTAGACCAGCCTGTAGTCGATCAATATTTGGCATCACGTTTGGGTATAGAACACCAAATAGTGAAACTACAGCCAACAACAAAGTGGTTGCAGAGAAGAGGAACGCCCAACCTTCTTTGCGCACGCGATTTGCTGCAAGACCGGCAACCCACATAACTGCAGCAGCCAAGATTGGAACCCAAGTCCAGGCTTTTTCAGAGTAGGCAAGTTGTGTCCAAAGTAGGAATGCAACTGCAAGAAAAGCGGCAACTAAACCGATCTGTCCAGCAAGAGCATTGCTACGAGCACGGATCGGACCATCTGTCTTAAGAGCTAAGAAGATAGCGCCGTGGGTTAAGAACAGCGTCAGAGTAACTAAGCCACCAAGTAGTGCGTATGGATTCAAAAGATTAAAGAATCCACCTGCATACTCAATGTTTCCTAGTTCACTAGTGTGAAGCGGAACACCGCGGACGATGTTTGCAAATGCCACACCCCAAAGCAGTGCTGGAATAAATGACCCACCAGCAATTGCAAGATCCCAGCGCTCACGCCACTTTAGATCTGCATGCTTGCTGCGGTATTCAAATGCCACACCACGAATAATTAATGCAACCAAAATCAGCAGTAATGGTAAGTAAAAACCGCTAAATAATGTTGCATACCATTCTGGGAATGCCGCAAATGTTGCGCCGCCAGCTACTAGTAACCAAACTTCGTTACCGTCCCATAGGGGACCAAGTGTTGTAATAATTGCTCGGCGTTCGCCTTCATTTTTTGCAACAACTCTAAGTAACATGCCGACACCGAAGTCAAAACCTTCGAGGATGAAGTATCCAATCCAGAGCACTGCGATAAGGCCAAACCATACGGTTGTTAATTCCATGATTAATTCCTCTTTCGCTTAGTAGGAGAAGGTCAGAACACGATCGTTCTGAGGGTTAGCATCTTCAGGCACTTCAACTTTTGCTGGAGGGCCAAGTTTGATTGCTTTAATTAGCAGACCGAATTCAATCACTGCAAGACCTGCGTAAAGCAATGTCAACACAACCATTGAAGTTAGAACTTGAGCAGCGCTTACCCCAGGTGAAACACCAGCTGAAGTTTGCATTAGACCAAACACAACCCATGGCTGACGAGCCATTTCAGTGAAGATCCAACCCATGCTCATTCCAAAAAGTGGAAGGAATGGCATTGCAATTGCAAAGCGAGTGAACCATTTGCCTTTTGGTGTTGCACCATTTCTGGTTACCCAAAGTGCATAGAGTGCAAATAGGCCAGCAAGTGCGCCAAGACCGATCATGAATCTAAATGACCAGTAGGCAATTGGAATTACTGGCTTGTAATCGCCAGGGCCAAATGTCTGTTCGTATTGAGCCTGAAGATCATTAATACCTTCAACAGTTCCATCAGCTGATCCAGTTGAAAGAATTGAAAGCACCTTTGGAATACCAAGAGTAAAAATTGGTTCCTGGCCATCAAGAGTTCCTACTGTGAATAAACTAAATTCTGCTCCGTCAGTTGTTTCATAAAGTGCTTCAGCAGCTGCCATCTTCATTGGTTGTTGTTGAACCATGATGCGTGACTGCATGTCACCTGAAATGAATACCAAGACACTTGAAACAAGTACTGTGATCATGCCAAGTTTCATAGTTGGCCGAGCCACATCTGCTGCCTTTCCGCGAACAAGTAACCAAGCTGAAATGCCTGCCATGAATGCACCGGCAACCAAGAAAGCTGAAGTGACAGTGTGGAAGAAAGCAGTCACCGCAGTGTTCTGAGTGAGTACGGTAACAATGCTGGTTAATTCAGCACGTCCTGTTACTTCGTTGTAGACGTAGCCGACTGGATGTTGCATGAATGAGTTAGCAGCCAAGATGAAATATGCCGACAACACAGTTCCAGTTGCAGCTAACCAAATCATTGATAAGTGAATTTTCTTTGGCAATCTATCCCAACCAAAAATCCAAGCACCAAGGAATGTTGATTCCATAAAGAAGGCAAGTAGGCCTTCAATTGCAAGAGGTGCTCCGAAAATATCTCCGACAAAACGTGAATATGTGGACCAGTTCATACCGAACTGAAATTCCTGCACGATGCCAGTAACTACACCCATTGCAAAGTTAATTAGGAATAATTTCCCGTAAAACTTTGTAGCTCTTAGGTATTTGTCGTTGTTGGTTCGATACCACGCTGTTTGCAAGCCGGCCACCAAGAAACCAAGTCCGATTGTGATTGGCACAAATAGGAAATGGTAGACAGTGGTGATGCCAAACTGCCATCTAGCGAGATCTAGGGCGTCCATGTGATCTCCTTATATTTAGTTGTCCCTACTTCAACGGTAGAACTACAAACTAAAGAGATCGTTAATAAATGGTGTCTACTCAGTCACACTTAAATTGTGAATTTTTGCAACAAAAAGTTTCTTAATTCTTAAGAAGCAAGTGTCTTAAGGATCTTTGACCAAACTGTGTAAGAAGCGGTGAGCATACAAGCTGCTGCAATTTCATAAGCAGGTTGAATAGGAGAGGCCGCCCCAGTTAGAGCATTAAAAGCACTCAAATCATTAATCAGCACGAAGCTAATCCAAGTGGCCCACCAGGTACCAGTGGCACGTGTTACTAACTTTTGCTGATCTGTTTGGGTGACTTTGGACTTAAGTAAGCCATCAATAATTCGCTTCGGGAACCAAAATGAAACTATTGGTGCTAACCAACCCCAAGTTACCCAAATGCGACGGTACTTAATTGCCTCAGGATTAGCTTCGATGACTTGGTCATAAAGCGGTAATAAAAATCTGGTCGTTGCAATCCAAGACCAAACCAAAGTAATGGTGATTAAAAGAGAAAGATTGTCATATAGAGTCACAATTTTTTCTGGGGCTGTGCCATCGGCTAACTGATTGGCGTAGTCGTTAGCGCTGGGAATGGAAACTGCAGCCATAACCCATTGGGCAGCAAGTAAGGCCGAGGAAGAAGTTAATGCAATTCTTGCGTAACTGATTTTATTAAGTGATTTATTTTCAGACATCTTAAGAATAAGAATACAAGATTACTTGAAGTTAGATTCCAAAGTACTCTAAGACAAGCTCGCGAAGTTCATCAGCAGTTTTGATGGCACCCAAATGCTGATGAACAATTTCGCCATTTTCATTAATAAATATGGTTACTGGAACACTTAGTCCAACTAAAGATTTACTCAACCCAGTTGGGTCAGCAAGTTGTGGGTAGTTAATACCAAGATCTTTAATAAATTTGTCAGCAGCTTCGGCAGATTTTTCTTCTCGATCAACACCAATTAAAACCAGACCTTCTGGCAAGGAATTAGCTAAGTCAACAAAGTATGGAATTTCTTCACGGCATGGACCACACCATGAACCCCAGAAATTAATAACAGCTGGACCTTTGATGGCAGTTAAGTCGATTTTTGACTTGCCATCCATGCAGTCAAGAACCAAGCCCTTTGCAAGCGCATCATCAGTTCGAATATTTTCGCAGCCAACAACTTTTCCTTCTGGAAAATCAACTGCCGGCTTAAGGGGATTACAAGCAGTTATGAGTACTGCTGTGGTCAGCAAGGTAATCACCTTTATAGATTTCATGACTACTCCTAGCGTTTGATTGCGTTCGCATCCGATCGGGTTGGATCAAGTAAGTAACTTAAAACCGAAGCAATCAATAATGCAAAGCCAGTTAAGGTTAAAGCAAACACCAAACTTATGTTTTGGGAAACAGTGGCTAACCCAATGCGCCCAGTAAGCGATAGCGCAGAAGTAAATAATCCAGCAACCATTAGGCCTCTAGCACTCGGTAATCCCGGGATGCGACCTGCAGCTGAATAGTAGCCAGCTGGCATGTTCGCTACGCCAAAACCAACAAATCCAAATGCGATTATTGAAAAAATCAGAGTTAATTGCTGATTGGTTTTGTGGAATTCGTTAGCTAATTGCAAAAAGATAATAAATCCAGTTGCTCCGATAAGACCTTCAGTGCGAATTACTTTTGGCAAGCTATATCTATCAATTAATTTTGGCCCCGTGAGTCTGGTTACTAGAAGTACCATCATGAAAAATGCATAACCATAACCATTTGGACCAATCGAAATTCCGAAGCTTTCGTGCAATAAAACCGAGCTCCAGTCACCGGTTGCAAACTCAGCAACCGTGCCCAACCACTGGCCAACTGCGATTAACATCAAAAATCTAAAAGTACTTGCTGGAATTTTTTCATTCCTTGGTAATTGAGTTGGATCATCGTGTGGCCGATCATCAAATTCAATGGGTAGTAGCTCACGGGTGAAATAAATAAAACCAAAAGTGCTCAGAGTGTTGCCGATGATAAGGGCTGAAAGTGGAGAAATGTATGGAGCAAGAAAACTTGATATGAAGCCAAAAGCCATGGCGCCAATTGCCCAGTATGCGTGGCCTTTAGGTAAAAATGAACGCTTTAAATATTGTTCAACTAATACACCTTGGCTATTAAGTGCCATGTTTGCTGCTGAATATGAAAAGCCACCAAAAAACGCGACAAATGCTAAAAATGAAACCGTTGGCGCAAGTGCATTTGAAACATTTGCTAGCAAACTTAAAAATATTGCAATCCGGGCAAGTGGGCGGCTGCCGTAGTGGTGGACGAATCTAGCACCAACGTAATTGCCAACGACAGCGCCAAGGCCACCAAGGGCGATTGCCGATCCAAAAGCTAAATCTCCTGCGCCAACGTGGGCTTTAATTTCGGCAAGGCGTGGAACCAACATTCCAACGGGAACACCGATAAAAAAGAAAGTGCCTAGAACCGCGCGCTGAGCCGCGGTGTAAATCTCATCTTTATTAGGGGCACTCACTATTACATGCTACCCAGTGAGAAATTTAGGCAACTGGCTGTGCGCCAGTTATCTCAACTAGTGACCCACACATAAATTCTGCTTCGTCAGATGCCAAGAATGCCATTAATGCCGCAACTTCATCAGGTCGACCAATTCGTCCAAATGGCACCATCTTGTCAAAGTCCGCAAATGTTAAACCTTTTCGTTCAGCTGCTTTTTGAAGCATTGGCGTTCCGATTTCACCAGGGCAAACAGCATTAACCCGAATCTTTTGTGGTGCGTAGTCTCGAGCTAAGTTCTGAGTAAACGATGCGACAGCAGATTTACTAACGTTGTAAGCAATGTGACCTGGTGCTGGATGAAGACCCCACTGCGAAGCAGTATTAACAATTGCGCCACCGCCAGCTTTAATCATGTGCGGAATTGCAGCTCGGCAAAGGTGGAACATCGAAGTGACATTCACTTGAAGTGTCAGATCCCAGTCTTCATCAGTTAGTTCCATAAGTGGCCCACGGCGATTGATGCCCGCGTTATTAATAAGGACATCGATTTTGCCAAACTTGGCAACCGTATCTTCGATTAATTTGTAGCAGGCATCGCGATTTGAAATGTCAGCAATCATCGTGACTGCTTTCAAACCTTCATCAACTATTGACTTAGTTGTAGCTTCAGCACCCTCAACATTGGAGTCAGTCACCACAACTTGCCCAGATTCCCGGGCAAAGCGCTGGGCAATGGCTGTGCCAATGCCACCACCACTACCGGTGACCACAATTACTTTTCCGTCAAAACGAGGTAAATATTTTTCACTCATGATTACTCCTAGTAGCGCGGGGCGATTGGCTTGGGAAGGCTTGCTATTTCGCTTAAGTCTTGCGCAGTTAAATTAACTTTGCCAGCCTTTGCATTTTCCTCAAGCCATTTGCGACGTTTGGTTCCTGGAATTGGTACTACATTTTGTCCTTGGGCTATGACCCAGGCAAGTGAAATCTGCGCTGAGGTCACACCATGGCGATCAGCCACTTTTTGAATACCATCAACAATGGCCTGGCTAGCAGCAAGCGCTTCATCAGTGAAGCGAGGATTCCCAGCACGGAAGTCATCTTCACCAATTTTTGAACTGTCTAATTTGCCAGTTAAGAACCCGCGTCCTAGGGGGGAAAAAGCCAAAAATCCAATGTTGTTGTTATTGCAGTAATCAAGAACGCCATTGTCGACATTCTCAGAGGTCCAAATTGAGAGTTCACTTTGCACACTTGCAATCGGATGGATTGTTTGAGCTTGTTTGATTTCTTCAACTGAAACTTCAGATAAGCCGATATGGCGAACTTTACCTTCAGCAACTAGTTCGGCCATTGTGGCAATTGATTGTTCAATTGGAGTATTTGGATCAACTCGGTGTAATTGATACAGATCTATGTAGTCAGTTTGCAGGCGCTTAAGTGAGGCCTCGCACGCTTTGCGGATGTGTTCTGGACTGGCATCGCGGCCGTAACTTTGAGCGCTTTCGAAAACTAAACCAACTTTGGTTGCTAACTGAACTTTGTCACGTAGGCCATCGGCAGAAATACAATCACCAATCAAGGTTTCATTTGTGAAAGGGCCGTAGACATCAGAGGTGTCGATCAAGGTCACACCGATCTCGACGGCTCGATGCAGAGTGGCCCTAGATTCAATTGGGTCAGCGCTCTTGTAGTCATAGCCCCAAGACATAGGCATCGCGCCTAAGCCAATTTCACTAACTTCAAGGTTGCCAAGGAATTTGGTCTTCATTTAGCCTGACCCGCTTTCTAGACTCGGTTAAATATACTTGCAAACCACGCCCAAAGGATTGGTGCAGATACTTTTGCAGTTAAGTGCGACATAGGTAAAGGACTTGAACCATGGAAGAAGAAATTCTCGGCTGCTGACATGGATGCTAAAGACATCTTGGATATTGCGATATTTCTTGAAGCCCTTGACCTGTTGACGGTTCAGCAAGTTTATGTTGATCCAGCTGGTGATGGCCTTAAGCAAATTGAACAAGCTTGGGATGTATACGCAGAACTCGAAAATAATCCCGCTGCACTATTACGTAGCTCGGCTCACTGCGATTTCCATTGGCCAAAAAGAGATTCACAAAACGAAAGTGGCCAGCACCAATGAGGTATTCGCTTTGATGGATTGATCATTACTTAACCTCGTTCAAGCTCTGCCGAAATCTTTATTTTTTTGATGCGCTAACCGAACTGCAGTAAGACGGCGCAGTTCAATCAAGGCATAAGCAACTCTAAAAACAATCAACGGAAGCCATTGGCTGCCCTTGATTGTTTTTAGGTTAAACAAGGCGGATAAAGTGGAAATGTGAGAAGCGCCGTTCCTGAACAAATTCACGCAGGGCGCTCAGTAACCCTTTCATTAGTTGGCAACAGTTTGGCCGGAACTGCGGGCACTGCTGCAGCACTTTATTCCTTGAGTTCTTCCCCTGCAGTAGTTGGTTTTGTGCGCTTAAGTCTTGGAGCCTTAACACTTTTGCTGTTCGCACCATTTGTGGGTGGCAAATTAAAAAATCTTTTTGGATTATTAAAACGCCCGGGTATCTGGGTCATGGCTGCAAGTTCAGCTTCCTACCAAGCATTCTTTTTCGCATCTGTTGAACGCACGGGGGTAGCAACTGCAGCGCTTGTTACAGTTGGCTGCATTCCGGCTTCTGCAGGAATTGTTGGTTGGCTTGTTTTGCGGGAGCGACCAAACAAGATTTGGTTCTTAGCTACAACAATTGCCATTGCTGGTCTTGCGGTTAGATCACTTGGCGAACTTCAAGTAAATGATTCAACGGGGCTGATTTATGCTGTGATTGCTGGCTCTGGAATCGGTGGATACCTAAACGCTGCCAAAGTCGAAGTTCGAAATGGCGGTCATCCGATGCAACTGCCTGGATTGGCTTACTTACTTGGCTCTCTAGGACTATTGGCTTTTGTCTATTCGGATCTAATCAAAGTTAATTGGAATGCAAAAGCAATTGGGCTTGCACTGTTCCTTGGTGTTGTAACCATGGGGCTTGCTAATGCATTTCAGATTTTAGGCATTCGCGGAATCGCTC
Organism: Actinomycetota bacterium; assembly: GCA_041181865.1. GTDB lineage: Bacteria > Actinomycetota > Actinomycetes > S36-B12 > UBA5976 > UBA5976. Next base: position 11,801 of record JBEGOT010000058.1, read on the forward strand.
CAGGGGTTGCAGCAACCATGATGCTTTCTGATCCAGTTACTGCAGCGATTCTTGGCGTTGCAGTTATGCATGAAGAGTTAACTATTCAGGGTGCAATTGGCTTAGCACTTGTGGTTATTGGCCTTGGACTACAAAGTCTTTCGCCAGGGGATTCTAAATTAGCGAATAAGTAAAACGTTACTTATCTTCTAAAACGGCAAACCAACGATCTTCGTTATCCGAAAAAGCAAAATTGCCTTTATCGCCGCGTTGTGTAATTTCTGTGGTTTGCACACCATTTTCAGTTAAGCGTTTGTGCTCAGCTGGAATATCTTTAACGCTAAAGCAGATTGAAGGTGTGGCTAGGTCAAGTCCGTGTGGGTTGTCCTTCATTAGATCTAGCGGGACGAGTTCAAATGAAAAATTCTGATTACTAAAACCAACTGTGTAAACGGTATTTTCGCCGACCACGGTTGTTTCCTTGTGTTCCATGCCAACTTTTTCAGTCCAAAAATTTACGCATTCTTCTGAGTCGTTCACGTAAAGAACAACGTATCCAACGCGCATTTTCATCCAATCTTCTAGGAGTTCAAAACAAATTATTTGGTTGGAATTACGTTATGTGTATCTTTTCGAACCGTCAAGGCATCGGCCCCATGTTGGGCATCTGCATAATTTGGGTACGATCAACCTTGCCATGAAAGCAGCGAATGGAAGAAGTTGCATCTGAAGTTTCTGGAAGCACGTAATGATAGATGCCTTCTGGAAATTCCGGAGTGGGACTATCGATTCCGTTGCAAGCATCCAACGTAGAAACAGGCACTACATTGCCGTCGATGTCGCGCGGTCCATAAATAGGGAAACCATCTAGGGCTAATCCTTCGATATGTGATGGTCCAGTACTTAAATCTATTTGATTTGAGATACAAGTAGAAAGAGCGTGGTAGTGGTACTCGCCGCTATTTGGAGTTGGGTGTCCGCTGCAGTGGTCTACAAACCAAGCCTTAGTCCCATTCGAGTCCGTTATTTGAAAGTTGGAAGACATGGCTACCGTCTTTCCATCACCTTCGTAGGGATTGAACAGAACTGATCCGGATATCATCAACCCAATAGAACCAAGTGGGGTTGCAGTTATATCAGCCACATAAACGGGGTGAAGTGGAATTACGAACTTGAAGTTTTGAGATCTCGTGGGATCCTTGATGACTTGGGCAGTGGACGCATCAGGCACGACTATTCCAGCATTTGGGACTGCATAATATTCGTCCCGTTCATGGTTAGGAATATCATTCGTCTGGACTGTCACATAATCTGATTCATAGGTTAGCGAGACATTGCTCGCCCATTTTGCTTCTTGGACTCCAGATAACGTTTCGTAAGATTTGAGAACATTTGAGGTTGTTAGATTTCGATTGTGCCAAGTGAAACCACCAGCGATAATTGCTGTTGTCACAACAATTGCAATCATCCTATTCTTGTGTTTAAAGACCGTTCTATTGACTGTTGACAAAATGTTTCCTTGCCTAATTTGAGAATACGTAAAGACTATGGTCAAGCATCATCAGATAGTTTCTTAATATCATTGGAAGTGGGATTCCTAACACAACTCTTACACGGTGCTTACAAGTGAGTGTGATGCAGCAAATCCCATCCAGATTGTGCGGATTTTCTACACGGGC
>JBEGOT010000059.1:0-4621 GCA_041181865.1 Actinomycetota bacterium
AGGCTTATGGAAGTAATAAATAGTTGTGTAACTAGGGGAGATTAGATGTTCGAGAGGTTTACCGACCGAGCCCGTCGCGTGGTTGTGCTTGCTCAAGAAGAGGCACGCATGCTTAACCACAATTACATCGGCACCGAACACATCTTGCTTGGACTTATCCACGAAGGTGAAGGCGTAGCTGCTAAATCACTAGAGTCTCTTGAAATCTCACTTGAAGCAGTCCGCGCTCAAGTTGAAGAAATTATTGGCCAAGGTCAACAAGCACCAAGTGGTCACATTCCGTTTACACCGCGTGCAAAGAAAGTTCTTGAACTTTCACTTCGTGAAGCTCTTCAACTAGGTCACAACTACATCGGTACTGAACATATTCTTTTAGGTTTAATTCGTGAAGGCGAAGGTGTAGCTGCTCAAGTTCTTGTAAAACTTGGCGCTGATCTAAACCGCGTACGTCAGCAAGTAATTCAACTTCTTTCTGGTTACCAAGGCAAAGAACCTCAAGCAGTCGGCAGTGCTCAAGAAGGCACACCATCAACTTCACTTGTACTTGATCAATTTGGTCGCAACTTAACCCAAGCCGCTCGTGATGGTCAGCTTGATCCAGTTATTGGTCGCGAAAAAGAAATTGAACGTGTGATGCAGGTTCTTTCTCGCCGAACTAAGAACAACCCAGTATTAATTGGTGAACCAGGTGTTGGTAAGACAGCAGTTGTTGAAGGTCTTGCGCAGAATGTGGTTAAGGGTAATGTTCCAGAAACTCTTAAAGATAAGCACATTTACTCTCTTGATCTTGGCGCATTGGTTGCCGGTTCTCGTTACCGTGGCGACTTTGAAGAACGCTTAAAGAAAGTTCTTAAAGAAATCAAGACTCGTGGTGACATCATCATCTTCATCGATGAAATGCACACACTTGTTGGTGCCGGCGCTGCAGAAGGTGCAATCGATGCAGCCAGCATCCTAAAACCAATGCTTGCTCGCGGTGAACTGCAAACAATCGGTGCAACCACACTTGATGAATACCGTAAGTACATTGAAAAAGATGCTGCTCTAGAACGCCGCTTCCAACCAATCCAGGTAAGCGAACCATCAATTGCGCACACTATTGAAATTCTTAAGGGTCTTCGTGATCGTTACGAAAACCACCACCGCGTAACTATTACTGATGGCGCATTAGTAAACGCAGCCACTCTTGCTGACCGTTACATCAGCGATCGCTTCCTTCCAGATAAGGCAATCGATCTAATTGATGAAGCTGGCGCGCGTCTCCGTATTCGTCGCATGACTGCTCCACCAGATCTTCGTGAATTTGATGACAAGATCGCAAATGTTCGCCGCGAAAAAGAATCAGCAATCGATGGCCAAGATTTCGAACGCGCAGCATCACTTCGCGATGATGAGAAGAATCTAATCAACGCTCGCGCCCAGCGCGAGAAGGAATGGAAAGACGGCGACCTTGATGTGGTTGCTGAAGTTGATGACGATTTAATTGCTGAAGTTCTAGCTGCCTCAACTGGTATTCCAGTATTCAAGCTAACTGAAGAAGAATCACAGCGTCTATTGAAGATGGAAGATGAACTTCATAAACGTGTGATTGGTCAGCAGCAAGCCATTAAGGCTTTGTCTCAAGCAATCCGTCGTACCCGCGCAGGACTAAAAGATCCAAAGCGTCCAGGTGGATCATTTATCTTCGCTGGCCCATCAGGTGTTGGTAAGACTGAATTATCAAAGACTCTTGCTGAATTTTTATTCGGCGATGAAGATTCATTAATCCAGTTAGACATGTCTGAATACTCAGAGAAGCACACAGTTTCTCGTCTATTTGGTTCACCTCCAGGATTTGTTGGTTACGAAGAAGGCGGACAGCTAACAGAAAAAGTTCGTCGCAAACCATTTAGCGTTGTGTTATTCGATGAAGTTGAAAAAGCTCATCCAGATATCTTCAACTCACTTCTTCAAATCCTTGAAGATGGTCGCTTAACTGATGCCCAAGGTCGCGTAGTTGATTTCAAGAACACTGTAATCATCATGACCACAAACCTTGGAACACGTGACATCGCAAAGGGTGTCAGCCTAGGTTTCGCCGATGGTTCAGATGTTTCTTCGTCATACGATCGCATGAAGGCTAAAGTTCAGGACGAACTAAAGACTCACTTCCGTCCTGAATTCCTAAACCGTATTGATGACATCGTTGTCTTCCATCAATTAAGCCAAGATGAAATCGTTCAGATCGTTGATCTAATGATCGATCGTCTTGATGCTCGCTTGAAGGATAAGGACATGGCAATTGAACTAACAATTGCTGCCAAGCAATTGTTAGCCAAGAAGGGTTACGATCCAGTACTTGGTGCCCGTCCACTTCGTCGCACAATCCAACGTGAGATTGAAGATCCAATGAGCGAAAAGATGCTCTTTGGTGATTTGAAACCAGGTGAGATCGTGATTGTTGATGTTCAAGGCGAAGGCGATGACGCAACATTCACTATCCGTGGTGAATTCAAAGGCGAACTTTCAGACATCCAAGTTGAAACAGCAGGCTAAATGATTTCCGCTTACGTTTGGGAAGCAGCCGGTTGGATATCTTTTGTGGTGAAGATTTTGGCGATTGTTGATCTGCCAAAACGTCCAGCTGAAGCATTTCCATTCTTGAATCGTTTAACTAAACAGGCTTGGTATGCAATCATCATTGCCAGCATTATCACTCACTATTTATTTGGTGCCTGGGCTCTAACTGGTATCGCTGGTTTAATTGCCTGCGGAATTTACTTGGCTGATATCAAGCCACGCATTGCTGAAATGCAAAGTAATTCTGGCCGTTACTAATCAGGTTTAATCATGTCTGGTGCAGTTGGTGACATCACCCGTGGCACAACTAATCCAAATAGATTGCGCCGGGTTGATCGCTGGGTTTTGCATCAAGTCTGTTCAACTATTAGAAAATCGCAAGACCCACTCGTTGTAGATCTTGGCTACGGCGCGCTTCCGGTAACCACTAAAGAAATGTTTGATCGTCTACTTAAACATGTCAGGCCAGATGCTCAAGTAGTTGGAATAGAAATTGATCCAGATCGCGTCGAAGAAGCTAAACCTATTGAACAACTTGGATTGAGTTTTAAATACGGCGGATTTGAAATCCCAACTGGTGATCGCAAACCAATAATGATCAGGGCGTTTAATGTTTTGCGGCAGTATGACGAAAGTGAAGTTTTAGAAGCCTGGCAAACAATGACTAATCGCCTGGCACCAAATGGCTATCTAGTTGAGGGAACCTGCGATGAAATTGGCCGGCGAAGTGTTTGGGTTAGTTTGCGTGCCGGGCAAAGTGAACCAGAAACAATCACTTTCTCAACTCACATCGGCTCTCTTGATAAACCATCTGATCTAGCCCCACGGCTGCCAAAAGTATTAATTCATCGAAATGTTCCAGGTGAAAAGATTTATGAATTCTTGCAAGCTTTTGATCGAGCATGGTTATCACAAAGTGGTCTAATTCCATTTGGTTCGCGGCAACGCTTTGTTGCTGCGGTTGAACAATTGGCAACTCAATATCCAATTTTGGATAACAAAGTTCGTTGGCGTTTAGGTGAAGTTACTGTGCCATGGCACGTGGTGATGCAAACAGATCAGCCACAAAATGTGCAGCTAACTGCGCCAACTTGTGACTAGTTACTTTTTCCCTTGGTTAGCAACTGCAGCAGCAGCTGTGGCAGCGGCTTGCGGATCTAGATATTCGCCACCCTTAACCACTGGCTTTAGGTTTGAATCAAGTTTGTATACAAGCGGAATACCAGTTGGAATATTTAGTCCAGCAATGTCATCATCACTAATTTCATCAAGGTGTTTAACAAGTGCGCGAAGTGAATTACCGTGCGCAGCGATCATTACAGTTTTGCCAGCTTTTAAGTCTGGAACGATGTTTGATTCCCAGTAAGGAAGCATACGTTTAACCACATCTGCTAGACATTCTGTCGCTGGAAGATCACTTGCTGGAATGTTGGCATAACGTGGATCGTTAGCCTGTGAAAATTCGTTATCGCTTGCGATCGCTGGTGGTGGAACATCATAAGAACGACGCCACAACATAAATTGTTCTTCACCAAATTCAGCAAGGGTTTGAGCTTTGTCTTTGCCTTGGAGAGCGCCGTAGTGACGTTCATTTAATCGCCAAGACCTGGTTACTGGGATCCAATGACGATCGGCAACATCAAGAGCGATATTTGCTGTTTTTATTGCCCGACGCAGAAGTGATGTGTGCAGAACATCAGGTAATACACCTTTATCTTTTAGAAGTTCACCAGCACGCTTTGCCTCACCTAAACCTTTTTCGTTTAGATCAACATCTACCCAGCCAGTAAATAAGTTCTTTTCATTCCATTGGCTTTCACCATGGCGAACCAAAATTAAGGTGTATTCAGTCATAAGTTAATTGTGCCTTAGTTGTTAAATAAGTGGGCAAAAGCTTGCAGATTTGCTGTATCCATGCCATTGGATGTGCGCCAAGCCCATTCGCGTTCAATCGCGCTCTTAAAACCAAGTTCTAAAAGGGGATTAAAGCTGCGGTCACTTTCTGCGATTACAACACCAAGCAGTTGATCAACATCATTCATAGTCATGTTGGCAATTGGCA
>JBEGOT010000060.1:0-10767 GCA_041181865.1 Actinomycetota bacterium
TATGAAAATTGGCATTGTCGGCGTTGGCGCAATTACTAGTGATGTCGCACTTGCAATAGAGGATGTTAATCCAGGTGTACACACTTTTTATTTATCACCACGATCAAGCGATCGCTCGACAAAACTAAGTGCTAAGTATGAGAATTTCATTCAATGTGGATCAAATCAAGAAGTTGTTGATCAATCTGATTTAGTAATGATTGGTGTTTTGCCGACTCAGGTTGATGAGTTACTGCCCCAATTAAAATTCAGAGTAGATCAAATAATTGCGAGTATGGCTGCTGGCAAAGCGCCATCGCATGTAGCCAAATTAATTGCCCCAGCAACAAAAGTGGCTCAGCTAATTCCACTTCCAATGATTGAATTTAAAAAAGGGCCAATTGTTATTTGCCCACCGATTGCAGAAATTTCTAAGTTACTGAATGGCCTAGGTGACGTCGTTGAATTAAAAGATGAAACTTTAATTCCAATTTTTAGTGCTGCCTCAGCTTCAATGTCGACACTATTTAATTTAACCAACACGATCGCAAATTGGATTCAAGATCAAGGAATTGATTTCGAAACAAGTACTCGTTATGCAACTTCACTTGTTGAAGCAATTGGCACCAAAGCAAACCACATCGATCCTGAAAATTTAGCTGCCCAAACTGTTAAACATGAAACACCGGGTGGCTTAAATGAATCAGTTAGAACCAATCTTGAAAACGAAAATTGGTTTGTGGGATTAAGTAACCGACTTGACTATTTAATAGACGTTTTTATTCCTGGGTTACAAAACAAGAAGTAATTAGGTCTGTAACTTTCAAACTAGAATTGGGTTAGCCCCTCGCGTGGCGGCACCCTCGTGAACCTCCCCAGGACCGGAAGGTAGCAAGGATAAGCAGGCTCTGTCGGGTGCGTGAGGGGTCCTTTAATGCAGGCACGTCTTAGCTAGCGACTAACCTTGCAGGTATGTCCTTGGCGCTCTACCGAAAATATCGACCTGGTCAGTTCGCTGACGTAATCGGTCAAGAGCATGTGACTGTTCCACTTTCTCGGGCTTTAGATAACGATCGAATTCATCACGCATATTTATTTACCGGTCCTCGTGGCTGCGGTAAAACTTCCTCAGCGCGCATCATGGCTCGGTCAATCAACTGTGAACAAGGACCAACTTCAAACCCTTGCGGTAAATGCCAGTCTTGTATCGAGCTTGCACCTAATGGCACCGGATCAATTGACGTAATTGAAATAGATGCGGCGACTTATCGCGGTATTGAAGACGCCAAAGAATTACGCGAACGTGCCGTTTATGCACCAGTAAATTCCCGTTACAAGGTTTACATAATTGACGAGGCTCACCAGCTAACCCGTGATGCTTTTAATGTTTTATTGAAACTTGTTGAAGAGCCACCACCACATCTTCGCTTTATTTTCGCCACAACCGAGCCAGACAAAATCATTCCAACGCTTCGCTCAAGAACACATCACTATCCATTCCGATTAGTTTCAGCAAAGAATTTGGCTGAACATCTTGGATTAATTTGTGAACGTGAAGGAATTAAAGCTGATCCTGCAGCGCTTGCCCTTGTTGCACGTGCCGGTGCAGGTTCAGTTCGTGACGCGCAATCGGTTCTAGGCCAAGTTATTGCTGGGGCTGGTCCTGAGGGTGTTACTTATGCTGACACTGTTGCTCAGCTTGGATTCACCGATGAACGCTTGCTAAGTGATGTGATTAATGCAATCGCTAAAGGTGATGGCGCAAAACTGTTTACCTTGATTGACCAAGTTGTTACAACTGGACATGAACCACGCAGATTTGTTGCTGATCTTCTTGAACGACTTCGCGACTTATTAATTTTGACTCAAGTTCCTGATTCAGCGACTTCAGGTTTATTTGATCTACCAACTGAACAAGTTAATGATTTAGTTGAATCAGCAAAGCTATTTACTTATGGCCAATTAGTTCGCGTGGCAGATTTAGTTAACGCAGGCATGAGTGAATTACGCGGCGCCGCATCGCCACGTTTACAACTTGAATTATTAGTTGCACGTTTAGTAACACCTGAAGTTGCGCAAGATCTAGCTGATCGGGTTGCCAAACTTGAACAAGGTGGCGTCGTTTCTTATCAACGCCCTGCACCTGCACCTGCAGTTGCACCAGAACCTAAACGAATTGAAACGCCAACTGAAGAAGTGGTTGAAAAACCAAAAGCTGCTCCTGCTCCAGTTCAACGAACATCTTCAGCGCCACCGCCACTTAAACCATCACAAGTTGCGGCTTCAGCACATCAAAAAGCAGCACAAGCAAAAGAAGAAGCGCCAAAGCTTTCAGGTGAAATTACATTCGCACAGATTCGTGATCACTGGCCTTCAGTATTAGAAGTACTTAAGTCAATTAGCAAAGTTGGCTGGCTAACCATGCAGGATTCAAGTCCGCTATCACTTAGTGAAGATCGACGTCTTGCGGTTGCTTTTGCTAACGCTGGTGCGATGGCAAATGCTGTGAAAAGTAAACATCATGAAAAATTAGCTTCAGCAATCAAAGAAGTACTTCGTGCAGATGTGATTGTTGAACCAACTGTTGATGCCAAGCAAGCTAAGAAAGTTGCTGCAAAAAAAGATGTTAGTGAAGCAGGCGAAGCATCACCAGATGATGAAGCTGTAACAAAGCGTTCTGCATTAGACATGGTTACTAACATGCTTGGGGCACAGGTTATTTCAGAAAGCCCACGTTAGTAATGAGCAATATGTATGAAGGCATTGTTCAAGATCTAATTGATGAATTTGCCAAGCTTCCAGGTGTTGGACCAAAAGGTGCAACTCGAATTGCATTTCACTTATTAAATTCAGATCACGTTGATTCACAAAAACTTGCTGAAGTTCTAATTGCAGTTAAAGAACAGGTGCGTTTCTGCAAAGAGTGTTACAACGTTGCCCAAAATGACTTATGCAGAATTTGTGCTGATACTCGTCGTGACCAAGCAACGATCTGCATTGTTGAAGAACCAAAAGATGTTTTAGCTATTGAACGCACTCGAGAATTTCGCGGTCGCTACCACGTATTAGGTGGGGCAATTAGTCCAATCGATGGCGTTGGCCCAGATGATTTGCGTATCAAGGAATTGATGTCACGACTTTCAGATAGCAATGTGCACGAAGTCATATTGGCAACAGATCCAAACTTGGAAGGTGAAGCCACAGCAACTTACTTAGCGAGGTTGCTTTCACCACTTGGACTTAAAGTCACCAGACTTGCAAGCGGTCTTCCAGTTGGTGGAGATCTTGAGTATGCAGATGAAATTACACTCGGTCGCGCATTCGAAGGTCGCCGCCAAGTTTCACCGTAAGTTCTGATTCCATAATTTGGACGCGGAAATCACATATAGAGATTGGCCCTAGAATTAAGGGCTATGGGTTTAGTTGTAGCAAAATTCGGTGGATCGTCAGTAGCTGACGCAGCCAGTATTTTGCGTGTAGCTAAGCGCATCGTTAATACCAAAAATGCTGGCAACCAAGTTGTGGTAGTTGTTTCAGCAATGGGTGACACAACCGATGAACTTTTAGATTTAGCAAAAGAAGTTTCACCTAACCCACCTGGCCGCGAATTAGATATGTTGCTTACTGCAGGTGAGCGAATTTCTATGGCTGTTCTAGCAATGGCTATTTCTGATCTAGGTGTTGAAGCTCGCTCTTACACTGGTTCCCAAGCTGGATTAATTACTGACTCAACTCACGGTAAAGCCCGCATTGTCGATGTGACCCCAGCACGTATTGAAGAAGCACTTGCTGATGGCGCCGTACCTATCATTGCTGGTTTTCAAGGTGTTTCCCAAGACACTAAAGACATAACCACACTCGGTCGTGGTGGTTCAGATTTAACGGCAGTTGCAATTGCTGCAGCACTTAAAGCAGATGTTTGTGAAATTTACACAGACGTTGATGGGATTTTCTCAGCAGATCCGCGCATTGTGCCAAAAGCAAGGCAAGTGCCACGTATTACTTATGACGAAATGATGGAACTTGCTGCAGCTGGCGCAAAAGTACTTCACTTACGTTGCGTTGAATACGCAAAGCGTTTTGATGTGCCAATTCACGTTCGTTCTTCATTTTCAGATCGTGAAGGAACATTTGTAATTGCTGATCTTAAAGATCAGTCCAAGATTGAAAAGTTGTCAGCGCAAGGAGCTGTTATGGAACAACCAATTATCGCCGGTGTCGCTCATGATCTAGGCGATGCCAAGATCACTGTTGTTGCAGTGCCGGACCGACCAGGTATGGCTGCAGCAATCTTCCAAACAGTTGCTAATGCCGGAGTGAACCTAGACATGATCGTGCAAAACGTGAGTGCAAGTGGCGCAACGGAAACAGATATTTCATTCACAGTTCCACATATTGATTTAGCGAAGACTGAACTTGCTCTTCGCAAGGCTCAAAGTGAAATCGGTTTCAAGGATGTTGAAACTGATGACAAGATCGCCAAGATTTCTTTAGTTGGTGCTGGAATGCGTTCACACCCTGGTGTTTCTGCAACATTCTTTAAAGCAATCGCAGATGCTGGCGTGAACGTTGAAATGATTTCAACTTCTGAAATTCGTATTTCGATTGTGACTCGCGCTGATGATGCAAAGGCTGCAGTTCAAGCACTTCACAAAGCTTTTGGTTTAGATGCTGACGGCGAAGCCGTTGTTTACGGTGGAACAGGACGCTAACTATGTCGAAAAAACCAACTCTTGCAGTAGTCGGCGCAACAGGCGCTGTTGGCACAGTAATGCTGGACATTCTTTCTACTCGTCCTGATGTTTGGGGCGATATCAAACTTCTAGCCTCCGCTCGGTCAGCTGGCAAAGTACTTCAGGTTCGGGGCAAAGATGTTGTTGTTGAAGAACTAACTGAAGATGCATTTGATGGCGTCGATGTTGCAATGTTTGATGTGCCAGATGAGATTTCAGCAAAGTGGGCACCAATTGCTGCAAGCAAAGGCGTAGTTGCGGTTGATAACAGTGGGGCTTTCCGCATGGATACCGATGTTCCACTTGTTGTTCCAGAAGTTAATGCTGATCAAACCAAGAACCGTCCACGTGGAATTATCAGTAATCCAAACTGCACAACTCTTTCGATGATCGTTGTAGTTGGAGCACTTGAAAAAGCTTTTGGTGTGAAAGAACTAATTGTTGCCTCATACCAAGCTGCATCTGGCGCTGGCCAAGCAGGAATCGATACTTTGCACCAGCAGATGAGCGAAGTTGCTGGAAAAAATCTTGGTGAAACAACTAAAGACGTGCGCAACGTGGTTACTGAACTTGGTCCATTTCCAGCACCTCTTGCAATGAACGTTGTGCCATGGGCTGGATCACTTCAGGAAAACGATTACACCAGCGAAGAATTAAAAGTTCGCAATGAATCTCGCAAGATTCTCGGCAAACCAGAACTTAAAATTCACGCAACATGTGTTCGTGTTCCAGTTGTTACAACTCACTCTTTGGCTGTACACGCAGTTCTTGATCGTCCTGTTACAGCAGATGAAATTCGCGCATTACTAACTGACGCTGATGGTGTTCTTGTTGTTGATGATCCGAAGAACAAAGTTTTCCCAACACCAATCGATGTTGTTGATACCGATCCAACTGTTGTTGGTCGCATTCGTGTTTCACCTGAATACCCGAATGAAATCGACTTCTTCGTTTGTGGTGACAACCTTCGCAAGGGTGCTGCACTTAACACAGCACAAATTGCTGAAGTTGTTGCAAAAGAATTTAGCTAAATTACTTTGCAGTTAGCGTTAGTAATGTCGCTTCCGGGCGACAAGCTAATCTGATTGGCGTAAATGGCGAAGTTCCAACACCTGCTGAAACATGCAAAGGTGTTTGGCGATTATCAAAATCAAAACTAGATAAACCTTTTGCCTGCCTAGTTGGCAGATCACAATTAGTAACTAGTGCGCCGTAAAACGGAACACAAATTTGTCCGCCATGAGTATGCCCAGCCAAAATTAATTCTGTTTTATCTTGAACAAATTGCTTTAGTACTCGGGTGTATGGAGCATGGGTGACACCGAGAGCGAATGCACCCGAATCATAATTTCCGGCAACTGCGCTGTAGTTGTCTTTATTTAAATGCGGGTCATCGGTACCACGTGCATGAATAGAAATTCCATTAACACTTAAGCGATCTTGCTTATTATCTAGATCAATCCAGCCGTAATTTGTTAATTCATCAACTAAATCTTGCGTAGGTAGAACTTCACCATCGGCGGTAATTTTTCGATCTTTATCGAAATACATCAATGGGCTTTTAATTACTGGACCGAAGTAATCATTACTGCCCAAAACAAATAGACCTGGTTTGTTTAACAGATCACCAAGTGCTTCGATTACTGCTGGAACTGCAAGTCGGTGCGCCAAGAAATCACCGGTAACAACAACTAAATCCGGATCTAGTTCACCAAGTGATCGAACCCAATTAATTTTTCTAGTTTGTGATGGGGTGATGTGTAAATCAGATAGATGCAAGACCCGAAGATCTGAACTGCCATTTGGCAACACAGGAATTTGCACGTGTCTAGTTGTGAAGCTTTGAGCTTCAACAAGGCTGTACCCAAGTGTGCCTAAACCAATAGCCCCAACAGATTGCGCTGCAGTTGCTAAAAAACCCACGGTTACAGCATCCCAGAAACTTGGACTTTCGCTAAACCCATTTATTCGAATATGCTTGGGGTTCTTCTTACTTTCCCAAGGAGGGCATTATGAGTGACGATCAGTCACGCCCTGCCGAAAAATGGGATCCACTAACTTCACCGTATTGGGACAGACCAGAAGAAAGTTTGGCTGCAGAAGAAAAATTAGAAATTGAAGAGCAATTCACTTCACGTAGCATTCCACAACCACCAAAAGTTGATGAGATTTTGCGCGGTGAATACACAGGTTGGGTTCCACTAATTAAACCTGGTGACTCAATTGAAACCGCGACAATTCGTTTCGAAGTTGATAACGCAAAGCGTGAAGAACAAAAAAACACGTCTTATGAACAACTGTTTGAAGAATCTACTGAAGTCACACCAGCAACAGGCGTAACAGCAGAAGATATCAGCGAAATTAAAGATGCAATTCGCGAAATGAAATCTGAATCAGATGTATTTGTTAAAGATTTCTATCCAAACTTCAAAGACATCGCTGAAAATCCAGAGACAGTAGCATCACCTGCTCAAGCATTAGAAGAAGCTCGTCGTCGCATTGAACAAATGCGTGCAAACCTTCAGGTAAATCTTTCTCGCGTTCAACAAAGCTTTGAACATCCAATTTTTGAACCACGACCAGTCGATGAAGTAATTGTTGAAGCTGTTCGTGAAGAACCCGTTCAACCTGCAGCAGTTGTGTTTGATTACGTTGCCAGCGAAGAGCAGGAACGCGAAAATCAAATTGTTGAAGACATTGTTGAAGAAATACTTGAAGAAGTTAAACCTGAACCAGTTCGCGAAGCACCACGTGTTACTGAACCAATTACTCAGGTAGCAGAACAAGCACCTCAAAAAGAAGATCATTCTCTAGAACTTGTCATCATGCGTGATGAAATTAAAGATCTTCGCGATCGCCTAGATGCTTCCCAAAAACTTATTGAAACTTTGATGGAACGTTTAGCAAACCTTGCTGAACTTGCCTTAACTCGTCGCGATTAATTAGCGATCAACATCGCCGCTGATAAACGGCATACTGGCAAACACTGAATCTACCTGATTAACATCGACACCTTTTAAAACTTCACTTGTTGCAAGCAATGTGTGAAGAGATGCTGGTCGAAGTTTCAATCTGTAAGGCATTTTGTCGTTGGTTGAAATAAGCAACCAGGATGCGATACCAAGTGGGGTTTCAATTTCATGTTCATAAACACCAACTGGTACCCGAAGTACTTTAGGTAGCAGAACATCAATTTGTTCGTCAACTTTTGATTTACAAACCGGCATTAACTCACCGAGCCAAGTTAGAGACTGGCCAACTTCAGCAATCAATAAACCAATTCGACTTGCGACATCGCCGTAACTAAATGAAATGTCACTTGGTGAAAGTTCACTGTATTTAAGTCCCCGAGCGCCAGCTCTTAAATCAATTTGGTAACCACTTGCTCGTGCCGCAGGCCCACTAACCGAATATTCAATTGCAGCATATTTTGTCAGAATTCCGACACCTGCAAATTGGGCAAGCTCCTTATTTAGTTGTGGAAGATTTTTACCAATCACTGCATTTGTTTGACTAATTAGATTTGGTAATTGATCTAACCAATTCGAAGTTGGTGCATGAGATAGTCCACCGATACGAGTGACCATTGGGTGCATTCGGTTACCGGTGTACTGCGCAATATGCTCAACCCAAAGTTCGCGCACTTCGCGCAGATCAAGTGTTACTTGTTCAGCTGACCACGGGAAACCTGCAATAAATGCCAGATGTGAAGTTATGCGGGTGTATTCAAGTAAGAGAGTGCGAAACCATTGCGCACTTTCTGGAACTTCTATTCCAAGGGCATCTTCAACAAGTTGGGCAATGCCTAGTTCGCCAGCAAATGACCCAAGCCATTCATGCCGATTAGCCAGCATCAAAATCTGTCGGTAGTCACGTGATTCAAATAACTTTTCAACACCGCGATGCATTGAACCAAGTATTGGTTTGGCGCTAATAACTTTGTCGCCATCTAATTCAAGATCGAATTTTGTGTAACCATGGGTGACTGGGGCATGGTGAGCAAGGCTTGTTGCTCCCATATTTATTTGCTTAGTCACGCGACTTATCGTGCCATACCCAAAAAGGGTCTAGGCTTATTACGTGGTCAACACAATGGCCGAGAGCAATATGCCTTGGACCGAACAACCGCCTCGCCTTGATATCGGCGTTATTGGCACCGGCAGAGTAGGTGCCGTAATTGGTGCTGCCCTAAATCGGGCTGGCCACAAAGTTAAAGCAGCAAGCGCAGTTTCTGAATTAAGTCGTCTTCGAGCTGAAAATTTATTACCCGGTGTGGCGATAAAGCCAGTAAACGAAGTTGTTGTGGACAAAGATTTAATCTTGCTTACCGTTCCAGATGATGTTTTACCTGAACTAATTAAGGGATTAGCCACAACAAACGCAGTCAGCCCAGGCACATTTGTAATGCACACTTCAGGTCGACTTGGAATCGAAGTATTAGAACCATTAACGAAACAAGGTTGCCTTCCACTTGCAATTCATCCAGTAATGACATTTACCGGAACAAGTATTGACTTAAATCGGTTAACTGGTTGCCCATTTGGCGTAACCGCACCAGAAACGCTCAGACCAGTTGCCGAAGCACTTGTTGTTGAAATTGGTGGCGAACCAATTTGGGTTCCAGAAGAAAACCGAAGTTTGTATCACACCGCTCTTGCATTTGGGGCAAACAATTTAATTACTTTGGTCAATGAAACCGTTGATCTATTAAGTGAAGTTGGAATTGAAAATCCAAATGCAATTGTGACTCCACTTCTAAATGCATCCCTTGATAATGCACTTCGCAATTCAGATGCCGCGTTAACTGGGCCCATTTCACGAGGCGATGTGCAAACGGTTAAAGCACACATATTGGAATTAAAGAAAGTTAGCCCTGCAACAGTGGCTGCTTATAAAGCCATGGGCAGGTTAACCGCAGAGCGAGCACTAGATTCTGGGATGTTAAATGTGGATCAAGCCCAAGCGTTACTTCAAGTCTTAAGCGATGAGTCATGACTGAAGTAATTGACATTATTAACACGTATCGAACTTGGCAAAAAAGCTTAAATGTTCCAGTTGTCTGTGTATTTACTATGGGTGCTTTGCATGAAGGGCATAAACACTTAATCGGGACTGCAAATAGCTATGTTTCAGAAAAACTTGGTGGAAACGGCAAAGTTGTTGTCTCTATTTTTGTTAATCCAACCCAATTTAATAATCCAGAAGATTTAGCTAAGTACCCACGGACATTAGACGCCGATCTAAAGATTTGTGAATTGGCCGGTGCTGATGTGGTGTTTACACCAACCGTGCAAGAAATGTATCCAACTGGGGAAAACCTTATTAAAGTTACCCATTCAAATATTGGTAACGATCTAGAAGGATCAAGTCGACCTGGTCACTTTGAGGGCATGCTGACTGTTGTTAATAAATTACTTAACATCACAAGTCCGGTTGCCACATTTTTTGGTGAAAAAGATTTTCAACAATTGGCTTTAGTAAAACAAATGGTTAGCGATCTAAACATGCCAATTGAAGTAATTGGTGTGGAAACAGTTCGTGATCATGATGGTTTAGCACTATCAAGTCGCAACAAACGACTAACTGAAGCACAAAGAGAACTAGCTAGTCAGATTCCAGCAACTTTAACTTTGCTAAAACACAGTATTGCTGAAGGGCATGACTTTGATAGTGCAACCAAAATCGCCAAAGAATATTTAAATAATTTCCCAGTAATTAAATTGGATTATTTGGAACTTCGAAATCAACAATTAGGCAAAGCCAGTTATAACGATTCAGTTCGCGCATTAATTGCAGTTCAAATCGGCGACATCAGATTAATCGACAACATGACAGTTAAGGAATAAAGAATGCTGCTCACAATCGACGTTGGTAATACCAACACAGTTCTTGGATTATTTGATGGACAAGACATTTATCAGGCTTGGCGAACAAAAACTGATTCGCGTGAGACTGCCGATGAATTAGCGTTGAAGTTCCAGGCTTTGCTTGCCAAGAGTCCTGAGGTTACTGGGATAGCACTTTGTTCAACTGTTCCAGCCGTGCTTCGAGAAAT
>JBEGOT010000061.1:0-3525 GCA_041181865.1 Actinomycetota bacterium
TAACTCGCCCTGGGGTTAAATCCAACGCCTTTTCCCGCCTTAATGTTAGGCTTTCGAACAAATGTTCGGAAAGGGCGAATATGCGAGTTCTTGGGGTTGATCCTGGGCTCACACGCTGTGGCATTGGCGTGGTTGATGTTAATAGCCGTCGCATAGCTCAATTCGTTCATGTTGAAGTCTTAAGAACTGATTCGGATCTAGATCTAGTTGATCGCCTTGGCGAATTATCGATCATGATGCGCCAAATCTTTAGTGCACACAGTCCTGATGCGATTGCAATTGAACGGGTTTTTAGTCAGTTAAATGTTAGAACTGCAATGAACACCGCTCAAGCAAGCGCAGTTGCGATGCTTGCTGCATTCGAATTAGAACTTCCAGTTTTTATGTATACGCCAACTGAAGTTAAAGCTGCGGTAACAGGATCAGGCAGGGCAGATAAAAAACAAGTAACCAACATGGTTGCTAAGCATTTAAAACTTGAAACTCTTCCAAAGCCAGCTGACGCAGCTGATGCGCTAGCACTTGCACTTTGTCATTCATGGCGCGGTGTTGGTCAGCAAAGGCTATCCGCAAAACTAGCCAGCATGGGCGTGACGGCATGATCGCAAGTATTAACGGCAAAGTTTTAGAAACCAGAGTTGATGGACTGGTTATAAATCTTGGCGGCCTTGGGATGTTTGTACTTTGCGCGCCAGATTTAATCGCAAAAGCAAGAGTTGGTGATGAGATATTTGTGCACACAGCGCTAATAGTTCGCGAAGATTCATTAACACTATTTGGGTTTGAAACTGTTGCGAGCCGAGAACTATTTGATCTAGTTCAATCGGTATCTGGCTTTGGTCCAAAACTAGCATTCACAATTTTGGCTGCAATGTCGCCAGATGATTTCAAACAAGCGATTGCAAATGAAGATTTAGTAAGACTTAAGCAAACACCGGGTGTTGGTGCTAAAGGTGCTCAGCGACTAATTCTTGAACTCAAAGATCGAATTGGAGTTTTTGCAACTCATGGCTCAAATACTTCTGGGAGTTGGCAGCAACAAGTTGAACAGGGCCTAGTTGGTCTTGGCTGGAGTCCTAAAGAGGCTGCAAAGGCTGTACAAAGTGTGGCTGATGAAAGTGATTCAGAGTCCTTAGTTAATCCAGAAGTGGGCAAACTTTTGAAGCGCGCACTTCAGATATTGGGTAACTAATGAGCGAGGAAAGATTAATCAGTCCGCAAAGTTATGCCGATGAAGTTTCAGCAGAATCTGCCCTTCGACCACATTCACTTGAAGAATTCGTTGGCCAAGATCGCGTAAAAGGACAGCTTGGTCTCGTTCTTGCTGCAGCCAAGCAACGTGATGCTAATCCTGATCATGTTTTATTATCTGGACCACCTGGATTAGGTAAAACTACTTTGGCGATGATTATCGCTAGTGAAATTGGAAGTCCGCTTCGCATCACAAGCGGACCAACTATTCAGCATGCAGGTGATCTTGCAAGTATTCTTTCGAGTTTAGTTAGTGGCGAAGTTTTATTCATAGATGAAATTCACCGCATGAGCCGATCCGCCGAAGAACTTCTGTACGTTGCGATGGAAGATTTCCGAGTTGATGTGATGGTTGGTAAAGGTCCAGGTGCAACATCAATTCCACTTGAACTACCACCGTTCACATTAGTTGGTGCGACAACTAGGTCAGGCTTACTGCCAGCACCACTACGTGATCGATTTGGTTTCACAGCGCATTTGGATTACTACGAAACCAAAGAGTTAAGCCAGATAGTTCTTCGCTCTGCTAAACAATTGGATCTGGAAATAGATGAACTTTCATCTGGGGAATTGGCTAGTAGATCGCGTGGCACACCTCGTATTGCTAACCGGTTGCTTCGGCGCGTACGAGATTTTGCCCAAGTGCATCATTCCGGAAAGCTTTCAATTGATACAACCAAAGCAGCTTTGGAGTTGTATGAAGTTGATGAAATTGGTTTAGATCGCTTAGACCGAGCAGTGTTAACAGCGCTAATCGACAACTTCAATGGTGGGCCAGTAGGCCTATCAACTTTGGCACTTTCGGTGGGCGAGGAACCAGAAACTATCGACTATGTTTGCGAGCCATTTTTGGTTAGAAATGGATTCCTTTCTCGAACCTCAAGGGGTCGTATAGCTACCGCTAGTGCATACCTTGCCATCGGTCGCACGCCGCCTGCTGGCAGTGAAATTACAATTGACTTTTCGTCGGCCAATTAAGCGAAATAGCCGTTATCCATTAGGGTTATTAAGTCCCAGAGACTTGAATCTTCCTAAAGGATATTTGTGGCTAACCATTACCGACCGACTAGATCGTTATTAGTTTTCGGACTCGTTTTAATCGGACTTGCAGTTTGGGCGTTCGCTGGTGGCGATAGCAAAACTCCACGACTTGGGCTTGACCTTCGTGGTGGTACGCAAATTATCTTGGCGCCAAAATCAGCTAATGGGGAAGTTACTGCCGATCAATTAGCCCAATCAGTTTCGATTATTCGACAGCGTGTTGATGGTTTTGGTGTTGCTGAAGCGGAAGTGACCACTCAAGGCCAAGGAAATACTGCAAAGATTTTGGTTACTCTTCCAGGAACTACAGATCGCGCAGTTGTTGATGAACTTAAATCAACAGCCAAATTAACATTCCGCCAAGTTGTTACTTACGACTATGGTTCACCTATTCCAGTATCTTCCAGTTCACCAAGTGCTTCCGTATCACCGGTAGCTTCACCAGCTCCAACGGCTGATCAATCCACATTCATTCCACCTGTTCAGAGCGCGAATCTAGATGAAGCATTTGCTGCCAAATTCCAAGCACTTGATTGCACTAATTCACCAATCCTTGCTGGCGGTGGAATGGATGCTGAAACACAGAACTTAATTACTTGCCAAGAAGATGGCTCTTACAAATACGTACTAGCTCCTGCATCACTTTCGGGAACTGACATTCAAAATGCCGTTGCAGGTTTACCTAGCCAAGGTGCTGGTGGCTGGCAAGTAGATCTAACTATGACTACAGAAGGTGCCAAGAAATTCGCTGACACCACCACGCAACTTGCAACTCAGCAAGCACCGCAAAATCAATTTGCGATTGTGCTTGATGGTTTAGTTGTTAGCGCTCCTGCAGTTAATGAACCAATTCTTGGAGGCAGTGCAACAATCAGTGGATCGTTCACTGCCGAGGAAGCAAAAGCGCTTGCTCAAGTGTTGAAGTATGGTGCACTTCCTTTGACTCTCGACATCGATGAAGTGTCACAGATTTCACCAACTCTTGGTAACGATCAATTGCATGCAGGTGTGCTCGCAGGCGCCTTTGGTCTGTTACTTGTAGTTCTGTACCTAATCCTTTACTACCGCGCTCTTGGTTTGGTTGCTGTAGGAAGTCTTGTGATTGCCGCAGCAGGACTGTACTTAACTGTCGTAGTGCTTGGACATGAAATTAAATTCACGATGACTTTGGCTGGTATCGCCGGTGCGA
This sequence comes from Actinomycetota bacterium, assembly GCA_041181865.1. Lineage (GTDB taxonomy): Bacteria > Actinomycetota > Actinomycetes > S36-B12 > UBA5976 > UBA5976. The sequence continues at coordinate 3,482 of JBEGOT010000061.1, forward strand.
TTGTGGCAATCGGTATCACCGCAGACTCATTTGTTATCTACTTT
>JBEGOT010000062.1:0-3879 GCA_041181865.1 Actinomycetota bacterium
TTTTGCAGTCAACATAATTACTGGCGTATTGCCACGAGTGCGAATGTGTTTGCAAACTTCTGTGCCAGAAACTTCCGGAAGCATTAAATCCAAAAGGACGATATCTGGTCTAACTTTGTCGAATTTTGATATGCCTTCAGCACCAGTTGAGGCTAATTCCACTGAATAACCTTCTTTGCTAAGCATGAAGTCAAGAGCTTCTCTGAAAGACTCTTCGTCTTCAATAACCAAAACTTTTGTCACTTGGATTCCTTTCCAGCTGACGGACCATGACCATTTAAATAAGCAGGAATTCGCAAAGTGAAAGTTGATCCCTGTCCTTCACGAGACCACACAATGCAATCACCGCCATGATTGGCACAAATGTGTTTAACGATCGAAAGCCCTAAACCTGTTCCGCCTGTTTCACGACTACGTGCAGGATCGACTCGATAGAAACGTTCAAAAATTCTTATCTGATCTGATTCACTTATTCCCGAACCTTGATCTGTTACAGCGATTTCAATCCAGTCATCGACGCGACGTGCACCAACACCGACGCTTGTGTGCTGCGGGGAATACTTAATTGCATTTGAAATCAAATTAGTCAGAGCCACAACAAGCTGTCGATCATCACCCAAGATTCGACCAACGGCAATGTCATCTGCAACATTTATTGTGATTTTATGTTCCTGCGCTAACAACTTAGTGGTGTCAACAGATTCAATAATTATTGATTCAACATTTACAGGTGCAAAGTTACGCATTGGTTGGTCGCCTTGCACTTGGCTAAGTGAAACAAGATCGGCGATTAGTTCAGTTAGGCGTTTAACTTCGGTTTGCATGCGACTTGCAAATTTATTTATTTGTTCTTGATCAGATTCTGCGGCTTGAATTGCTTCAGCCAAAAGGGATAGCGCCCCAACAGGAGTCTTCAGTTCATGCGAAACATTTGCCACAAAGTCTCGGCGAACATCATTTAAACGACGTTCTTCGCTCAAGTCACGTGCAATTAGCAAACTTAATTCATCATCGATTGGTGTTATTTGAATGCGTGCTTCCCATTCACTGATTTTCGAACCAGATTTTGCAATGACCGTATCTCTAATTTGCGTTTTACGAAGTCTGTGGACTTCACGATTAAGTGCGCGTAGCTCTGGTGTGGCTAAACGTTCATTTTCTACAACGCCCATTGCCACAGAATTTGAACTGTAAGCAATGACATGATCACGAAAATCAACAATTGCAGCAGTGTCCGGCAAGAAATCTAAAACTCCACGCAATCCCTCAACGCGACTAGCACTAGCTGGGTCGGAATATAACTGACCAGTTTCACTTTTACTTGGAAGGTTAAATCTAATTAAAGTCAGCAATGCAGTAACTAGTACTACTCCGGTTAACACTTCAAGAACTGACACAGAACAAGGATAGGTACTAATCACTTAGACATCGAAATTTAAGCCACTTCTTAACTTAATGTTCACTATCTGCTAATTAAATATTCACCCAAATTGAGTTATTTAAAGTCTTATTGGCTACTCATTCAAGAATTGCTCAGGTAAAGTTATCGCTATGCGCGAAGATTACAAAATTCAACTTGATGCAATTAATGCCGACTTAGTTCTAATGACTGAGCTTGTTGGGAAAGCAATCTCTAAGGCAACCGAATCTCTGCTTAACGATGATTTACAAATTGCGGAGCAAGTTATTACAAGTGATGAAATTATCAACTCACTTAACTCTTCAATTGAAGAACGCAGCCTTCAGATGGTTGCTCTTCAAGCACCAGTTGCGACTGATCTTCGTATTTTGATGAGCGCAATCCGCATGGGATCTTCACTTGAACGCATGGGTGATCTTGCTTCACACATCGCAAAGCAAGTTCGTTTGCGCTATCCAAATCCTTCTGTACCAGAAGAACTTCGCGGAACTTTTGCTCGCATGGGTGAAGCTGCAACAAAAATCGTTGCTGAAACTGGTCGAGTAATCAAAACTCGCGACACAGACCTTGCAGACAAGATCAAGACTTATGATGATGAACTAGATAACTTACATCGCGAATTATTTAGCGTTGTTTTAGATGACAATTGGGCTCACTCGGTTGAAGCTGCAATTGACGTAACTTTGCTATCTCGCTTCTACGAGCGCTTTGGTGACCATGCGGTTACCGTTGCTCGCCGTGTGGTTCACATTGTGACCGGCGAACCATATACAAAGTAATCTCTAAGCGAAAACTGGCGACTACCTTTTAATACAACACTTCGCTAAATTAGAGGCGAAATGTTAAATAATTCCAGACGGCTTGAACGTATTGCCATTTTGTCTGTGCACACTTCACCGCTTCATCAACCAGGTACTGGCGACTCTGGCGGCATGAATGTTTACATTTCTGAAACTTCAAAACGAATCGCTGAGCGCGGGATCGAAGTTGAAATTTTTACTCGCGCAACATCACCAAAAGATGATGAGCGAATTGAATTAGCTCCTGGTGTGACAGTTCGCAATATTGCAGCTGGACCTTTTGAAGGTTTACGTAAAGAAGATTTACCTGCACAACTATGTGCAGTCACTGCTGGCGTGCTGCGAGCAGAAGCTGCAAAGCGCGAAGGTTTCTACGACTTACTTCACAGCCACTACTGGTTAAGTGGCCAAGTTGGTTGGATCGCACAAGAACGTTGGGGTGTTCCACTTGTACACACCATGCACACCATGGCGCGGGTAAAGAATTTGAATTTAGCTGAAGGTGACACACCTGAACCAAACATCCGAGTAATAGGTGAAGAACAGGTTGTCGAAGCCGCAGATCGTTTAGTTGCAAATACTGAAGCAGAAGCAAATGAATTAATTAATTTGTATTCAGCTGATCCAGCCCGCGTTCGAGTTGTTAATCCAGGTGTTGATCTAAATAACTTTGTTCCTGGCAGCATGAGTGAAGCAAGGCATGAACTAGGCCTTAAACCAAATGCAATTGTTTTGTTATTTGTTGGACGTATTCAGCCACTTAAAGCACCTGATGTTTTAATCAAAGCAGCTGCTGAATTAATTAGACACGAACCTGGATTGCGAGATCGCATAGTCGTGGCAATTTGTGGCGGACCGTCTGGATCAGGTTTGGCAAGACCAGATGCATTGCATAACTTGGCTAATGAACTTGGCATCTCAGAAAATATGATTTTCGAACCACCATCAAATAGAGCTCGTTTAGTTAAATGGTTCCAAGCAGCAGATGTTTGCACTATCCCTTCACATAATGAATCTTTTGGTTTAGTTGCACTTGAAGCTCAAGCCTGCGGTACACCTGTAATTGCTGCAAATGTTGGTGGTCTGCCCACCGCAGTTGCAAACAACTTAAGTGGTCTTCTAGTTGATGGACACAACCCACACGATTGGGCTCATGTTCTGCAAAGTTATTTAGCCGATGAAAAACTTCAGACAAAGCTTCGCCAAGGCGCTCTTGATCACGCTGCAAAATTTAGCTGGGAAGCAACGACTGAAAAACTAATTGAGGTTTATAAAGAAGCGGTTGATTCAGCTATCGAGCGTAGGCAACTAGCATGATTTCACTTGCAGATGTTAAAAGTTATTTATCTGAAAGTGGCCTAGAACCACAGGATGTTTCTAATTCAGCTCTTGTAATAACAGTGCAAGGAAATGCCAAATTAAAAATCAATGTTGCCTTAGCCATCGGCGATCACACCTTCCGAATTGAATCTTTTGTTGCAAGAAATCCAGATGAAAATCATGAAAATGTTTATAGGTGGGTTCTTGAAGAAAACCGAAGGCTTTTAAACGTTGCTTTCTGCCTAGATACCTTTGGTGACATTTATTTACGTGGAAGTATGCCAATTGCCAACATGACTATTTCTGATGTTGATCAATTGCTTGGTGTTGTAATCGCAG
>JBEGOT010000063.1:0-5332 GCA_041181865.1 Actinomycetota bacterium
AGGCGCATTGATTTAACGCCAAGGTCACCAAGAATCTGCGCGCCAGTTCCATAATCACGAGCGTCTGCTGGCAAACCTAATTGCACATTTGCTTCAACGGTGTCCGCGCCACTGTCTTGTAACTGGTAAGCCTGAAGTTTGTGAAGTAGACCAATGCCACGGCCTTCATGGCCACGAACATAAAGCACTACTCCGCGGCCTTCAAGGCTTACTTGGCGCATCGCTGCACGAAGTTGAGGACCACAGTCACAGCGAAGTGAACCAAGCGCGTCGCCAGTTAAACATTCTGAATGAACTCTAACTAGCACGTCTTGCCCATCACCAAGGTCGCCTTTAACTAGCGCAACGTGATCTGTGCCATCCAGAATGCTTTCAAAACCAACGATGTCGAACTCACCAAATTCAGTTGGCAATTTAGCTGTTGCTACACGCTTTATTAAGGATTCATTCTTGCGACGGTATTTGATTAAGTCCGCAATCGAAATCATTTTCAAATTGTGCTGATCAGAAAATTCACGAAGTGCTGGTGCGCGCATCATTGAGCCATCATCATTAACAACTTCAGCAATCACACCTGCTGGGGTCAAACCAGCAAGTCTTGCCAGATCAACAGCAGCTTCGGTGTGGCCTGGACGACGAAGTACGCCACCTGGCATTGCGCGAAGTGGGAAGACATGGCCTGGACGAGTTATTTCCCAAGGCTCAGTTGCACTATCGCATAAAACTTTGATTGTTCGCGAGCGATCAGCTGCGCTAATTCCGGTTTCAATTCCATCACGCGCATCAACACTTACTGAGTATGCGGTTCCTTTGCGATCTTCATTCACATAAGTCATTGGCGGAAGACCTAAGCGATCAAGTACTGGGCCTTCCATTGGCACGCAGATTACACCAGAAGAATGGCGAACCATAAAACCGACTAATTCAGGAGTTGTTTTACTGGCTGCAAAAATTAAGTCGCCTTCGTTTTCGCGGTCTTCGTCATCAACGACAACGATCATTTTGCCGGCGCGAAGGTCAGCTAACGCATCTTCAATTGAATCTAACCGAACGTTCACTTGTTCGCTCCGATCAATTTCTCAACATACTTAGCCATCACATCAACTTCAAGGTTTACTTTGTCCCCCACTTGGCGTATGCCAAGGGTGGTTTTAGCAAGTGTTTCAGGGATTAGGGAAACTGTAAAAACTTGGGAGTCAACACTTGCAATCGTTAGTGAGGTTCCATCAACAGTAATACTGCCTTTTTCGACAATGTATTTAAGTAGATCTTTTGGTGGCGCGATTGTGACAACTTCCCAGTTATCTGAAACTTCGCGCTTGGTGATTTCACCCATGCCATCAACATGGCCTTGAACCATGTGACCGCCAAGGCGGGTTGCCATGGTCACTGGACGTTCTAAATTAACTCTTGAACCAGCTTCTAGAGTTCCAAGAGTTGAGCGGTTCAAGGTTTCTTGCATTACATCTGCAGTGAATCCACTATTTGTTTTTGAGGTAACGGTTAAGCAAACACCGTTAACTGCAATTGAGTCACCAATTTTTGAATCGCTAACTACAAGCGGGCCATTAATTTCTAGGCGCACTGAATCACCAAGGTTGGTCAGAGCGGCTACTTGGCCTAACTCTTCTACAATGCCAGTGAACAAATGATTACCAATCGGTGTTGAAATGGATTAATACATCTAATCCAACACGATTAACCTCTGTTTTAGAAATTCGATGAGCATTCTGAAGTGAAGATATGCCTAAATCACCGATTGCACTAAGGCCACTACCCAGAATTATTGGGGCCTGGTACCAATAAACCTCATTAATTAATTTGCCCTGCCAAGCAGATTTGGCAATTCCAGCTCCAGCTTCAATCAAGACGCGATGGACACCAAATTCTTCCCAAAGCCGAATCAGCACTTCATTTAGGTCGCCTTTTAAATGAAGTGCAGGTTTTTCACCAGCAAATAACTTCGCACTTGCTGGCACATCTCTGCTACCAACAATTACTCGAAGTGGTTGGTTTTTCATTTGCAAGTCACGAACGGTTAATTGCGGATCATCGATTAATGCAGTTCCAGTTCCGGTAACAATTGCGCCAACAGTTGACCTAAGCCACTGCACATCACTTTTTGCTTCAGGTCCAGTAATTGAAAGTGGCTTGCCATCATTGGCTGCGATGAAACCGTCTTGAGTTGTAGCGATTTTCCAAACTACCCATGGCTTTGCATGCTTATGGGCATAGTTCCACGATTTATTTAATTCCACACATTCTTTTTCAAGAATCCCAAATTCAACATCGACATCGTGCTGATATAAATATTCGAGCCCACCAGACATTTTTTTATTTGGATCAAGTTGGCCGATTACCACTCGCCTGATTCCAGCTTCAACAATTGCATGTGAACATGGGCCTTGTTTGCCACTTGCATTACATGGTTCAAGGGTGGTGTAAAGCGTTAATCCTTTGGCGCTTTCAACTTTGCTAATTGCATCAATTTCAGCATGGACTGTGCCTGAACCTCGGTGAAACCCAGTTGCCACAATTTCATGCTGATCATTAGCCAGCACTGCCCCAACACGTGGGTTTACATCTTGGGCTAGTTCAATTTGTTGCGCGGCATTTATGGCCGCTTGCATAAAATCGTCAGATGACGCAGGCATCAGTGTTTGCACCACCACGAATTATTCGTGGCACCTTGTGCAAGATTTCTTAAATTATCAATGGCTGCTTTTGGATCACTGGTGTTATAAACCGCAGATCCAGCAACAAAGGTGTCAGCACCGGCTTGGGCGCATGCTTCAATCGTGCTAGCTGATACGCCACCATCAACTTGTAACCAGATGTCTAAATCAAGATTTTTGATAACTTCACGAGCCCGTTTAACTTTTGGTAATTGATCAGCCATAAATGACTGGCCGCCAAAACCTGGTTCAACAGTCATAATCAAAACCATGTCCAGGTGCGCGAACAAATCTTCGTAGTCTTCTAGTTTTGTGCCTGGCTTAATTGCCATACCTGCACGTGCGCCAGCTTTTCTAATGTCACTTGCGACTTGTTTTGGATTTTTAGCTGCTTCAACATGGAAGGTAACGCTTTTGGCGCCAGCTTCGGCATAACCAGGTGCCCAGCGATCGGCATCGCTAATCATTAAGTGGCAATCGATTGGTGTGCTGACTTTACCGATTAAGGCATTAACAACTGGCAGACCAAAAGTTAAATTTGGTACAAAGTGGTTATCCATGATGTCGACATGTAACCAGTCAGCATTTGGCGCAACGTTTTGGCACTCATCGACAAGATGACCGAAATCTGCCGACAAAATACTTGGCGAAATGCGTAAACCCACAGATGTAGCCTACTTACCGTTTGGCAAGGAGCGCCAAAAACATTCCATCTGTTTCATGAACCATAGGGTTTAACCGAAGCGTCATGGTTCCTTCAGGCAGATTTAGCTGTGGCAGTGCAGGTGAAATATCTTGTAACTGGAAATCTGGATGCTTTTTCAGGAAGTCATTAATCACTGCGTCTGTTTCGGCGATATGCGGTGAGCATGTTGCATATCCGATTACGCCACCTGATTTAACAAGCGTGGCTGCTTTTGCCAAGAGTTCAGTCTGAAGTTTGGTTAGCGGCGGAATGTCACTTGGCTGCTTTCGCCATCTGGCCTCAGGGCGACGTCGCAACGCACCTAAACCAGTGCACGGAGCATCAACCAATATGCGATCAAATAATTCTGCTGATTCAAACTCACGAGCATCAGTGATAATTACTTTGTATGTGCCGGGTGCATGGTTAAGCGAATTTTCAACAAGTTTTGCACGTGCTGGCGTTGGTTCAATTGCCGTGAAATCTGAATTGTTCTGTGCAGCGAAACCAGCAAGAATTGCAGCCTTACCACCAGGACCAGCACACATATCAAGCCAATGTGTTTCAGGTCCAGAAACTTTTGCATTAACAAGGCCAAGGGCTACTAATTGACTACCTTCGTCCTGCACGCCAACACGATTTTCTTTAACGGCATTGATGTCACCAGGTTTCGTTGAACTACCAGCAGCTTTTGTGATTCGACCAGCAAGTGGTGACCACTTTCCTTTTTCAATGTTTGGAAGTGCAAGTAAATCATCGATTTCAAACTGTCCAGGGCGTGCAGTTAATGAAATCGGCGTTGGAGTGTTTCCGGCTTCCAAAATCGGCGAAATTGTTGTGGCATCACATTTGTAAGCTTCTGCCAGAACTCTAATAACCCAGACTGGGTATGAGTATTCAATTGCAAGTTTTTCAACTGCTGGCAATCCTTCGGTTAATTCCGCTAACCACTCTTCCCAGGTTTTCACTGCGATCTTTCGCATAACTGCGTTTACAAATTTTGTTGGCCCAACACTAGTTACGGCGCGTGCTAAATCAACAGTCTCTGAAACCGCTGCGTGATCTGGAACGCGCATAAATAGAAGCTGATATGCGCCAGTACGCAGAACATCTTGAACTTTGCCATCAATTTCATCGCGCTCTGAGCAAGCTTTGATCACAGCATCAAGGCTTCCTTGGCGACGAAGTGTGCCGTAAGTTAATTCCGTTGCAAAACCTGAATCGCGTGGATCTAATTTGGCTTTAGTTATCGCGGCTGGCAGAACTAGGTTGCTGTAGGCATCATCGTTATGCACGGCTTGCAGAACTTCAAAGGCAACCTTGCGGGCAGCAAAACTCAATGGAATTCCAAATCTTCTTTTAGATTACGAGCCCAGTTAGCGCTATCAGTAAAAGTTTTTCCTGGTAATTGAATTTGATCAAGCACAACTGCATGTGATCCAGTTCCGACATAAACTTTGCCATCGATAAATCCAACTTGGCCTGGTTTAAAGTTTGTAATTTCAGTTGCCAGTTTTACGGGACCTATTTTGTAACGCTGATCATTAGCGGTCGTCCAAGCACCTGGATGAGGTGTGACGCCTCTAATTTTTCTTGAAATCGCAAGTGCTGGATCGTTCCAGTTGATGCGCGCATCTTCTGTTGTGATTTTTGGGGCATATGTAACACCGTCAAGTGGTTGCTCAAGTGGCAACATACTTCCCTGTTCCAAGTTGTCTAGGGTTGCAACAGCTAAGTTCGCGCCTTCAATTGCTAAGCGATCAAGTAATGCGCCAGCAGTTTCATTTTGGCCAATTGACGTTGTGACATAAGCAAACATCGGACCAGTATCAAGTGCTTCATCGATCCGGAAAGTAGTTACACCTGTCACATCATCGCCAGCCATGATCGCATGTTGCACAGGAGCTGCGCCGCGCCAATGAGGCAAAAGTGAGAAGTGAACATTGATCCAGCCATGCTTTGGCACGTCCAG
>JBEGOT010000064.1:0-4120 GCA_041181865.1 Actinomycetota bacterium
CATCAGAAACAGCAATTGCCATTTCAATCTGACCAGCACGCGGCATGCCACCAATAGATTCAACAACGGCAGCTAGAGCGTCAGGAACAGTCACCTTTTCACTCACGGTTTAGTCACTAACGCTAAAAACTCAAGCTGTTTGGCAAGTACCTCTGGAACCTGGGCCACGATCAACGTGCCCTCAGGGGTGTCTTCTCTTGAAAAAACATGGCCTTCTTTATAAACCCGACCAAGCAAGTCACCATTTGTGTATGGAATGAGAGCTTTGATGTCGAACTGTAGGTAAGGCAATTGTTCTTCAATTAACTTCACCAGTTCATCCATGCCAGCACCTGTGAGTGCTGAAACAGCAATTGAATTCTTTTCGCGCAGATTAAGTCGATCAATCACAAATGGATCGGCGGCATCACTTTTATTGATAACTACAAGTTCTGGCACATCAGTTGCCCCGATTTCAGCCAGCACTGCCCTGACGGCGGTTAGCTGGCCTTCTGGATCAGGATCAGATCCATCAACTACGTGCAGGATCAGATCACTGTCTGAAACTTCTTCAAGGGTTGATCTAAAGGCTTCAACTAATTGATGCGGCAGATCGCGAACGAAACCGACAGTGTCAGAAATAGTGAACTCTCGACCGCTTGGGGTTTTTGCTTGTCTAACTGTTGGGTCAAGGGTTGCAAACAATGCGTTTTCAACTAGAACACCAGCACTGGTTAAGCGGTTAAGCAAACTTGATTTACCGGCGTTGGTGTAACCAGCAATCGCAACAGCTGGAATTTGTTGTTTGCGACGTGCTTTACGCTGAGTGATTCTGGCTTTATGCATGTCTTTGATTTCACGGCGAAGTTTTGCCATTGCCTTACCAATACGACGGCGATCAGTTTCCAGCTTTGTTTCACCAGGACCACGGGTTCCGATACCGCCACCTTGGGAACCTACGCGACCACCAGACTGACGAGAAAGTGATTCACCCCAACCACGAAGACGCGGAAGCATGTATTGCATCTGGGCAAGTGATACTTGTGCTTTACCTTCACGGCTTCTGGCGTGCTGAGCGAAGATGTCAAGAATTAACCAAGTGCGGTCAACAACTTTAACTTTGACCACTTTTTCCATTTTGGATAACTGTGAAGGTGAAAGTTCACCATTACAAATAACCGTGTCAGCCCCTGTTGCCACAACAATTTGTCTAAGTTCAGCTAACTTTCCTGATCCGATGTAAGTGGCGGTATCTGGTTTATCGCGCTTTTGAATTAACGCATCCATAACTTGCGAGCCAGCTGTTTCAGCAAGCTGGGCAAGTTCAGCCATACTTCTAGTACTCTGGTCATAACTGCCAGATGACCAAACACCAATAAGAACGACTTTTTCTAAGCGAAGCTGTCGGTATTCAACTTCGGTGATGTCTTCAAGTTCAGTTGATAACCCAGCAACACGGCGAAGCGCAGCGCGCGATTCAAGTTCTTGCTCGCCGGTAGTTAATTCGTCGTCTAAATAATCAGTCAAGATCAGCCTTGCCACAGTTGTGGCGAAATTGTTCCACTTGCAACAAATGCTGCAGGTCCGCGAAGGGTTAATCCCCCAGTTGCACTTTGATCAATAAAAACTGTGCCACCAAGTAGATCAACTTGAACTGACCAGCCCTGCTCTAAGCCGTTCTTAGTTGCCCAAACAAGTGCAGCAGCACATGATCCCGAGCCGCATGCCAAAGTTTCACCAACACCACGTTCATGTGTGCGCATTGCGATGTGAGTTGGGCTTTTTGGTTCAACAAATTCAACATTCACACCATCTGGGAAAGATGAGGATGGGCTAACTGATGGAACATCGCCAAGGCTGCCTGCATCCCAAATGTTTCCAACAATTGTCACCGCATGTGGATTAGGTGAATTAATCCCACTTGCCTGCCATGATCCAGTTTCAGTTGTGACAGTTAATTCATCTGCAATCGGGTTGAACATGCCCATATCAATTGCGATGTTTTCAAAATTTTTGTCGGCTTCACTAACAAGTGCAGTCACTGTGCCAGCACGAGTACCAATTGTGAAACTACCAGTTTTCTCATAACCATTTTCAACCAGGAATCTTGCAGTTACCCGCAATCCATTGCCGCAAGTCAACCCTAAAGATCCATCAGCATTTCGGTAATCCATGAAGTATTTGGCATCGCTAACTTCAAATTCACTTGCCGGGGCGATTCGAAGGACACCATCTGCGCCGATTCCCTTGCGACGATCGCACAGCACTTCAACAGCTTTTTCGGTTAGATTAACCCCGCCAGATGTCGCATCTAAAACGACAAAGTCATTGCCAGCGCCATGACCTTTTAGAAATGGAACTCCAGAAACGCTAGTTGACTTGGTTTTAAACATTGCACCAATTCTACTTGCCGCCACAGAATTACTGACTTTTGTTCACTAACTGAGCAATTTCATCAAAAGTTACCGTGCTTGCATCAAACCAATGAATCTTTTGATCACGGTTAAACCAGGACTCTTGGCGACGAGCAAAGCGTTTGGTGGCTTGGATTGTTTTTTCTTTAGCTTCATCAAAACTCATAATTCCTGAAAGCGCATCAAGTACTTGGGCATAGCCAAGTGCTTTGCTGGCGGTTAGACCATCGCGCAGGCCAACTTTTTCAAGCTCCCGCACTTCTTCAACCAAACCCTCTTCCCACATCACTTCAACTCTCTTTGTAATGCGCTGATCAAGTTCAGCTCGGTCGCGCTTAAGCCCAATTCGAATACTTGGGATTACTTCTGGTAATTGCTCAAGAGTTGTTACTGGCGCTGCCCCGGTTAATTCGATTACTTCAAGTACTCTAATTACGCGCCTTGTATTGCCAGGCAAAATGTTTGCTGCTGCTTCTGGATCGATCTCAAGTAGGCGTTGATAGATCGCATCCGAACCGATCTTTTCTGCTTCAACTGTTAATCGATCCCTAATCTGCGGATCACTTCCAGGGAACTGCAGATCCTCAAGTAGTCCCTGGATAAATAACCCTGATCCCCCAACGACAACCGATCGAATCCCAGCCTGATCAAGTTCATGAACAACTTTGCGGCCATCGCGCTGATAATCTGCAACATTTGCCGTTTCAGTTACTTCTAGAACATCAAGCATGTGATGTTTGATACCTTGGCGATCTTTAAGTGGAAGTTTGGCCGTTCCAATGTCCATGCCTTTGTAAAGTTGCATGGAATCGGCATTAATAATTTCGCCACCAAAGTGTTTGGCAACTTCAAGTGAGAGATCTGTTTTACCAACTGCTGTTGGCCCAACAATGACGATTGCAGGTTTCACTAAACACCAATTTTTGGCATTCCAAGCAACACTCCAGGTGTGCTCGGACGTTGGCCAGCTTCAAAGTTATCGCCAGCACGAGTTTTGCGAACTGAAATAAGTTTGTCGGCATTTAAGTGATATGGCGCAGCGTAGGTTACCTCTGCAGTTACCACGTCCCCTGGACGAATATTATGAGTAACACCGCTGATGTCTGTCTGGGTTACGTGAACTAAGCGGTTATCTTTTGCCCGGCCACTCATTCGACCAGAATTCTCGTTCTTCTTGCCTTCACCAGTTGCAATTAGCACTTCAACTTGGGTGCCAACAATCTTTTTGTTTTCTTGCCAAGCAATGTCGTTGGCCAGTTCAACAAGACGTTCGAAACGTTCTTGAACAACATCAGGATCAATTTGATCTGGCATCTCAGCTGCTGGGGTTCCTGGACGCTTTGAGTATTGGAATGTGAACGCGCCAGCAAACCTGGCTTTTTTAACAACTTCTAAAGTCTCTTGGAAATCTTCTTCAGTTTCACCTGGGAACCCAACAATGATGTCGGTTGTAATCGCGGCATCTGGGATTGCTTGGCGCACGCGGTCGATAATGCCCAGGTATTTTTCTTGTCGGTAGGACCGTCGCATAATCTGCAAAATACGATCACTACCTGATTGCAATGGCATGTGAAGGGATGGCATCACATTTGGGGTTTGTGCCATGGCTTCAATTACATGGTCTGTGAAATCGCGTGGGTGCGGTGAGGTGAAACGAACTCGTTCTAGTCCTTCGATCTGCCCGGTTGCGCGCAGCAAATCAGCGAATGCATAACGATCACCGAATT
>JBEGOT010000065.1:0-2570 GCA_041181865.1 Actinomycetota bacterium
TGTTGATATAAATCTCGTTTCCAAGGAAGTGCACTTCCCCCACCTTTGCGAGTTACTTTTGGCACAGGACATCCAAAATTTAAATCAATGTGATCTGCCATATCCTCAGCCACAACCATGCTCACCGCGTCACCAACAATTTTTGGATCAACACCGTATAGCTGAATACTTCGGACTTTCTCATCGCCATCGAATGTCACTAATTCCAGGGTTTCCTGGTTGCGCATAAGCAGTGCTTGGGACGTTGTCATCTCGGCAACGTAAATAGTGCCATCGGCATCAACTTGTCCAGCAGTAGATCGTAATTCCGTGGAAGCCTCGCGACATACCCTTCGAAATGCACGATTAGTAACACCTGCCATCGGTGCTAACTCAATTACTGGGTTGTTCGCTAAAAGATCAGCAAACATTAGCAACCAATAAGACGGGCAGCTAGCCATCCTTCAAGGGCATCTAAACCGATTCGCTCTTGATTCATGGTGTCGCGATCACGAACGGTTACTGCTTGATCTTCTAAAGTTTCAAAATCAACAGTGATGCAATACGGGGTTCCGATTTCATCCTGACGACGATATCTACGACCAATCGCACCTGCATCATCAAAATCAATCATCCAGTTTTTGCGAAGCTGTGCAGCTAGATCGCGAGCTTTTGGTGATAGATCTGCATTGCGCGAAAGCGGAAGTACGGCAGCCTTGATTGGTGCAAGACGCTTATCAAATCGCATCACAACTCGAGTATCAACACCACCCTTGGTATTCGGTGCTTCATCCTCAGCATATGCATCAAGCATGAAGGCAAATACCGCTCTGGTTAAGCCAGCTGCAGGTTCGATGACAAAAGGGACGTACTTTTCGCCAGTTTCTTGATCGAAATAACTTAAGTCTTTACCCGAATGCTCCATGTGAGTCTTCAGATCGTAATCAGTTCGATTGGCAATACCTTCTAATTCAGCAAATTCACTTCCACCAAATTGGAATCGATATTCGATATCAACTGTGCGCTTTGAATAATGAGAAAGTTTTTCCTTTGGATGCTCAAAGAAACGCAAGTTATCTGGATTTAAACCTAAGTCGATGTACCAGTTGTAACGTTCCTGTAGCCAGTATTCATGCCACTGTTCATCTGTACCTGGAGCAACGAAGAATTCCATTTCCATTTGCTCAAATTCACGGGTGCGGAAAATGAAGTTTCCAGGTGTGATTTCGTTACGGAAAGACTTGCCGGTCTGGCCAATACCAAATGGTGGCTTTTTACGTGATGAGGCTGCTACGTTTGCGTAGTTTACGAAGATTCCTTGCGCTGTTTCTGGACGCAAGTAGTGCAATGAGTTTTCATCAATTACTGGTCCTAAGTTTGTTGAAAGTAAACCATTGAACATTTTTGGTTCAGTGAATTGACCTTTGGTCCCACAGTTTGGACAAGGGATGTCAGCTAGGCCACCTTCTGGTGCGCGACCTTTGCGTTCTTCAAATTCTTCAAGCAAGTGATCTTCGCGGAAGCGGCGATGGCAAGAAAGGCATTCAGTCAATGGGTCAACAAATGCGTTGATGTGACCCGATGCTTCCCACACCTGGGGCGAAAGGATGACGGAGCTATCTAGGCCAACAATGTCATCGCGGCCTTGCACAATGGCTTTCCACCATTGACGTTTCACATTCTCTTTTAGTTCTACACCTAATGGGCCGTAATCCCAGGCTGATCTAGTGCCACCATAAATTTCGCTACATGGGTAAACAAAACCACGACGTTTGGACAGATTAACAATTGCGTCTACGCGATCCATTAACTCATCAATCACTTAAGGGCGATCCGACTGGTTGCCGGCCTTCCGAAGTTCTTTAAGTCTACTTGGATAACTAATCGAACTAAGAATCCAGACTTGATTCATAGTGACTGAAATTTGCACCATCTGCTGCTTGCAAAACTTCAAATGCACTTGGCTCATCTTTCATGGATGCCAAAAATGGCCAGACGTTCATTTTGGCTTCCGTTGATGAAAGAGCTCGGCGATATGAGCCAACATCTGCCCACTTTGTAGTCACAATTAACCGATTAGCTTGATCGGGACTTCTGCCGACCTGGGCATCAATAAAGCCTGTCTTTTCCTGCAAAGTTTTTATGGCAGTCATCGCGCCAGATAGCCAGGAATCTAAATTGTCTTCATCAAAAACCCAGAGCGAAACAAATGGGCCAAGACTCATTTTACTAAAAGAATCTGAGTTAAGCCTGAAAACAAAATTATTACAACTAGAACTAACCTGAAAAATTTAGATTTGGTATCAAGTAACGGCCAAGATAAGAGAAGTAACCAGCCAACAAATAATCCGACTAGGAAGATAAAGAAGCCACCAACTACTCCTGGAACAAACAAGCCCACTAATAAAAATCCCAACATCAAAAGTGGAATTAGCCACTTTGGCCACGTATTAATTGTTAATAAAAGTGGCGTACTTAACATTTCAAGTTTTTTACGAAATGGGCTTTGGGCTGGCTGTGCTGAAGTCATAAACATATAAAAACACAGCCAACAATTGCTGATGCATTTGCCATCACTATTCAAAAGGTAG
>JBEGOT010000066.1:0-8737 GCA_041181865.1 Actinomycetota bacterium
TAAATCTAAACCGCCACCATGAATATCAAAACTGTTTCCAAGGTAGGCATGTGCCATCGCTGAACATTCAATGTGCCAACCTGGGCGACCTGGTCCCCATGGGGTTGGCCATGAAGGTTCACCTGGTTTAGCTGATTTCCAAAGCGCAAAGTCACGTGAATCTTTCTTGCGCGATTCACCTTCTGAATCACCTGCTGGAAGCAGGTCATCGATTTTCTGACCAGAAAGTTTTCCGTAATCATTAAATGAACGAACATCAAAATAAACATCGCCATCAACTGCGTATGCATGGCCAGCCGCGATTAACTGTTCCATTAGTTCGATCATCTGGGTGATATGACCAGTTGCTCTTGGTTCAACAGTTGGCGGAGTGCAGCCAAGAATTTCATAAGCTTTTTGGAATTCGCGTTCGTAATGGGCGGCAACTGCCCACCAAGGACGATTTTCAGTTACACCTTTTGCGATGATTTTGTCATCAATGTCAGTTACGTTTCGAACTAAAGTCACCTGGTAACCACTTGCACGTAACCAGCGACCTAGAACATCAAATGCCACACCTGATCTGATGTGACCAACGTGCGGTGCTGCTTGCACAGTCGCACCACACACATACATTGATACCTGTCCAGATACTAATGGAGTGAATTCGCGAACCGACTTAGCGGCAGTGTCATATAAACGCACGGATCAAGGCTACTAACTATTAACGCTTTGCCAGCAGAACTGAAGCCATCGCAGCAATACCTTCACCGCGACCAGTAAGGCCTAGGCCATCGGTTGTTGTGCCACTAACAGAAACTGGCACACTACCTAAGACTTTGGACATAGCATCCTGGGCTTCAACGCGTCTTGGTCCAACTTTTGGTGAATTACCGATCACTTGAACCGAAACGTTGACGATGTCATAGCCAGCTTCGGTTATTAAGCGGTGAACTTCAGCAAGTAAGGTCGCGCCACTTGCCCCAGACCACTTTGAATCACTTGTGCCAAATACTGCGCCAAGATCACCAAGATTTGCTGCAGCTAGTAATGCGTCACAAACTGCATGTGCTGCCACATCACCATCAGAGTGACCTTCTGGTCCTTTTGGTTCATTTGGCCATTCCAAGCAGGCAAGGTGCATTGGCCTACCAGTAACTAGTGGATGAACATCAACACCATTGCCAATTCTTAAATTAGTCATTTGTCACTCCCAAAAGTGCGGTGGCAATTTTCAAATCATGTGCAGTTGTAATCTTCATCGCTAATTCATCGCCAGTAACTGTAAGTACTGGAATTTCAAGTGCTTCCATTAGGCCAGCATCATCTGTGGCAACTATTGCTGGATCGGCATAAGCCTTAGTTAAAACCTCACGTGTGAATCCTTGTGGTGTTTGCACCCGGCGTAATTGATCACGATCAACTGTTTCAATTACTTTACTTCGGATATCAACACGCTTGATTGTGTCAGCAATTGGCAAAACTGGAATGACTGCAACAGACCCATTTTTAAGTTCAGTAACAACTCGATTTGTCACTTCAACTGGAACAAGTGGCCTTGCTGCGTCATGAACTAAAACAAAAGAAATATCTTCAGGCAATACTGCAAGAGCATTTGCGATTGAATCTTGTCGCTCGTTTCCACCAGCAACGATGTGAACTTCGGCATCAACGTTTGCTAATAGATTGCTCGCAAGATCTAATTCATCGCTAGGGGCAGCCACAACAATTACATCTGCAACAACACTCATCGCAAGAGCACTTCTAGTTAAAAGTGAAATGCCATCAAGTTCAATAAATGCTTTGCGCTTTTCTGCGCCAAGGCGCGTGCCAGTTCCTGCGGCAGGAATAATTGCCGCCACTCGCCCAGCAGCGGCATTACTCATTAGGAAGCTAATACCTCGTCAAGAATTTCTTCAGCGCGAACTTCGTTTGTGCGTTCAGCTAAAGCAATTTCACTGATTAATTGAGTACGCGCACGAGCAAGCATGCTCTTTTCACCAGTTGATAATGGTTTCTTTTGGCTGCGGCGCCATAGGTCGCGAACCACTTCAGAAACCTTGATTACATCACCAGATGAAAGTTTTTCAGTGTTTGCTTTGAAACGACGAGACCAGTTTGCAAGATCTTCAACGTATGGCTGGCGAAGCACGCCAAAAACTTTTTCTAGACCTTCTTGGCTGGTTACATCGCGAACACCAACGAGTTCTAAGTTTGCAGAAGGTACGCGAACGGTTAAATCTGACTGATGAACCTTAAGGACTAGGTATTCCTTCTTTTCACCTTTGATTACTTTGGTTTCTTTGCCGATGATGTCAGCGGCGCCATGGTGAGGGTAAACAACAGTTTCGCCAATTTTGTAGGCCATTAATTCAAGTTCCTTTTGATTTAGAAACTCAATTTTACCACAGCCCTAGATTTAGCCATTTCGCGTAAAACCCCGTAGTAAATGGCTTTTCCACCACTACTAGGCTGGTTGGCATAAGCCTTGAATTTCATAAAGGAATGTAATGAAGAAAGTTGTTTTAGCAGTTGCACTAGCTAGTTCGCTACTTGTTAGCGGATGTGCTGCAGGTTTTGATGCCCAAACAAATCAGCAAGGCAATTCAGGTAACGGTCGCACTGCAAATGTAGACAACATTCAAATTCGTAACGCGGTAGTAGTTGTTGATCAAAAAGATCACGCCAAGGGAACTTTGGTAGCTACTTTGATTAGCACAAATGAATCAGATTCTTTAGTTGGCCTTGAATTTGGACCAGCAATCGATGTCGCTGGCTCAGCAATCGAACTTAAGCAAGACATGGCAGTTGCTATCGGTTACAACTCAGAAACTTCAGTTGCACTTTCAACCACGGGCGCAGCACTAACGCCAGGACAATTCGTTGATGTGAACTTCGTATTTGGCAAGAATAAGTCGATCAACCTATCGCTGTTAGTAGTTGAAAATACTGGTTACTACTCAGATGTGGTAATTCCAGTGGCTGAACCAACAGCCACCCCAACACCTTCAGCTAGTTAACTAGCACTCGGTTCTGGCGTTGCCTCATCAGTTGCCACTGGTTCTTCTGGGACAACAACATCACTAGGAATTGGAATCGGGCTGCTCAAACCAATCGCTAAAGCAGCAATTGATTGAGATCGAATCGTTTCGCCCAAGCTGGTTAGGTTCAAGTCAACTAAATTTCCTTGAGCATCCAAACGTGAAATAAATCTGGCAAAAGCTCTTGATGTTGTTGAATGATCCGACGCACAAATATTCATCATTGTCGGAATGAAGGCACCCCAAGGAGTTGTTGCCTCGTCATCACCCTGCAGAGCAACTGCTGGAATGTTTGGATCGTAAAGCGGAACACCTAAGTTTGGTGCATCAAGGTAGCGCATCTGAGTTGCTCCTGATGCCAAGGATTCCATGGTTGGATCAATCACTTGCGCACCTTGAATACTGACAAGACCTAAAGAATTATTTGCTGCAAATGAATATGAGTAAAGACCGATAGTGCCATTAATTGGTGCAGTCAAGATTGTTGTTGTGGCCATTGCGGTTGAATCAGCAGTCAATAACTTTGGTGTGGTTGCCCAACTTTTTGCTTCAAGGATGTTCATCCAAGTTGCAAATGACTGCAAAATTTCAGGTAAAACTTTGGTGTCGACCACAATTGGTGTGCTTGGTAATTGAGAATCAGGATTAATTTCAGCAATCGCTGGGTCATCCCAGGTAGTAATAGCACCATCGAAAATATCGAATAAAACTTTTGGACTTAGAATTGCGCTATCTAAATCGGTAATACTGATTACTGGAACAGCGCCATCTAATGCGATTGGAACCGCTCTGATTACTTGGCAAGGAGCCGGGGTAATTGTGTCGGTAGTTAAATAGGCATCAACAGTGACTGTTGGATCTGCAACTTGATCAACAAGAACACCTTCAGCCCCACACACAGCGTTATATTCAGCGATCCACGAACTCACGGTTGTTAATTCAGCAGGTGAAGTTAAATTAAATTCCCCAGCTTCGCAAGTTACGTATTGGTCTGCCAATTGAGCTTCAAGCTCTGGTGGCATAGGTGGGGTACATGCTGAGATTGCAAAGACAGAAGCAAGTGCTGCGATCGCAGTGATAAATCTTTTTGAATTTCTTTGCATCTCAGTTTCTTTCTTATTAATGAATAAACGTTGGGTCTGTGTTCCTAAAACACACAGACCCAACGCTCATCGATTTTTAACTATCCAATTTTGGCTAGTTGATCAACAGCCTTCTTGCCTACGACAGAAGACTTGCTGATACCGGCGTAGTTACCTGCACCGATTGACTTTGGATTTGGCATACATGTGTTAACTACGAATGTTGCGTATTCCTTCACAAGCTTGGCTGCATCTGTGCCCTTGCCTGTTGGAGCGATCATGTAGGTGTAGCTAACTAGGTCGTAACCACCTGAAGTACCACGCTTGTATTGGATTTCAACGAAGCCTTCACCGTTTGGTGTTTTCTGTGCGTTAAGTGCTTTTGCAGCAGCTGCTACAGATGGCTTGATCCATTGACCAGCGTTGTTCTTTAGAGTCACAAGTGTCAATGCCTTTTGGCCAGCAGCATCTGAAAGGTCTGCGTAACCGATAGCACCTGCAGTACCAACTGCAGCAGATACAAGTGCAGCCGAGTTAGCAGCTGAAGTACCAACTGGGCTCTTACCAAGACCAGCACCGAAATCGTCGCTACCCTGCCAAGCTCCGCCAACTACTTGTTGGAACCAGTTAGTTAGTGCGTATGTTGTGCCTGAAGTACCTGAACGGTACAAAGGTGAGATTGCAGTTGCTGGAAGGTTTACACCCTTGTTAAGTGCAGCAATAGCGCCATCATTCCAAGTTGTGATTTCACCGTTGTAGATCTTGCTAACAGTAGCTGGATCTAGCTTTAGGGTCTTTAGTCCACCAACGTTTGCAAAGAATGCAATTGGAGCACCTGAGATTGGAATGTATACGCCACCGGCTACAGCTTTGTATGAATCAGAACCAGCAAAATCAATGCTTCCAGCACTGAAGTTTGAACGACCGGTACCTGAAGAAGATTTTGTGTATGTAACTGACTTGCCTGATTTTGCTGAGAACTTAGCAGCACACTTGGTTGTGAAATCGTCCTGGAAGGATGAGCCACCGCCTGTGATTGTGGTTGCATTGCCTGCAGCGTTTGCTGGTGTTACACCTATAACTAGTGCAGACACTAGTGATGCAGCCACAGCAGCGGTTGAGATAACTCGACGCATTCTTACTCCTATAGAGGTTGTCCAAACCATTTGGACTCTCTGAGTAAATAAGTTGATGTTTACTAAATGACTACGATTTATGAACTTTTAACTTATTTTTTGGTTAACAATGCGTATCAGATTTACCCGAAACGACCGTTTACGTAATCTTCAGTACGTGGGTCATTTGGCACAGTAAATAGGTCTTTTGTAAGCCCAAATTCAACAACGTGACCTGGCTGGCTTTCATTAGCTAAGAAGAAGGCGGTTTGATCAGCGATGCGCTGTGCCTGTTGCATGTTGTGGGTAACGATAACGATGGTCATCGAATGTGATAGTTCACGAATGGTGTCTTCAATGCGCAGTGTTGAACCTGGATCAAGAGCAGAACATGGTTCATCCATCAACAAAATACTTGGCTTTAGTGCAAGTGAGCGTCCAATACATAAACGCTGTTGCTGTCCACCTGAAAGAGAACCAGCTGGTGCATCTAACCGATCTTTTACTTCATTCCAAAGACTTGATCTAGTTAAACATTCTTCAACTAAATCGTCTTCGTTCTTTGCAGATTTACCACTAAGGCGAAGGCCAGATAGAACATTTCCGCGAATAGTCATAGTTGGAAATGGGTTTGGCTTTTGGAAAACCATGCCGACTCGGAGTCGAACATCAACTGGATCAGTTTCAGGGGTGTAGATGTTTTCACCATCAAGTAATACTTCGCCAGCTAAGCCCGCATTTGGAATCAATTCATGCATGCGGTTAAGAGTGCGGATAAAAGTTGATTTACCGCAACCTGATGGTCCAATCAGTGCAGTTACTGAGTTTTCAATGAAGGTAAGTGAGACATCGGCAAGGACATGACGTTGACCGAACCACACATTGATGTTTCGAGACTCTAGGTGTGACCGTCCCGCTAACGAACCAGCAAAATCACTGCTCATGGTTGTATTTTCCATTTTGTTTTCTCCCAGGATTGTCATTTCTAAACCGTTTACTTAACTTTCTGCTTACCCAAAATTCGAGCTGCTGCGAACAAAATTCCAACAATTATCAATAGTTCAAGGGCCGCACCCCAGGCACGATGCTGACTTGTTTCAGAAATGTCAGAAACGAACTTGTAAATGTAAGTTGGCAAAGTTGAGATCGGACCAAAAAACAGATTTGCATTTGTTTCATTACCAGGAATAGTTGTAACAATTAGAGGCGCTGTTTCACCAATAACACGGGCAAGTCCAAGTAAAGTTGCGGTAATAATGCCGGTACGCGCTGCAGGCAAAATTACTTGCATGAATGCAGCTCGTCTTGGTGCGCCAAGTGCTAGCGCAGCATTTCTAATGTCACCCGGAACAAGTTTTAGAACTTCTTCAGCCATACGAGAGACGGTTGGCAACATCAAAAACATTAAAGCTAAAGCACCAAGCCATCCAGCTTGATCAGCGATACCTGTTAAAACAAAAGCGGCATAAACGAATAAACCAGAAACGATTGAAGGCAAACCAGACATCGATTGAGTAATAAAGCGAACTAAACCGGTTAGTTTGCTATCTGTTTCAGTTAAGAAAACGGCAACTGCAATACCAAGGGGAACAGTAACGATTGTGGTTAAACCAACAATTAATACGCTTCCAAGTACTGCGTGAGCGGCGCCACCATATTCCATCGAAGTCGTGGACGAAATGTAAACGTTGTTTTGAGTTAAAAAAGGCGTGGTCAAAGTGCCAATGCCATTTTTAATCACCGAGAAGAGTAGCGATCCAAGCAAAATTGCTACTAAGAACACGGCAAATGAAATGCCGATTGCTAGCACAGAGTCAGCGATTCTGTGCGCGCCTTTAGTAATACCTGTTGCAAAAACTCCTGCAACTATTTGAATCGGTAAAAATACAACAAGCAAAGTCACTGCGCCAGGAAGTGCGAAAGCTGACCCGATGAAATAAGAAAGTAGTGCAGGAATGATTGAAGCTATTGCAAGTATCGCGGTGGTTCTAAATGAACGAACAGCCCAAGGAGTTGCGTTATCTGGTCGGGCTTGAAATTCGTAAGTTGTCATGATGCCATCCGCTTTTCAGCTCTTTGCACGATGCCGCTTGCAATCATGTTCACGATCAATGTAAGTAAGAACAGCACCACACCTGCTGCTAGAAGCGCACTGATCTCGTCATCTGGCGCTTCACCAAATCGTGCTGCGATCAGGGAAGCAACCGCACCACCTTTATTTTCCAGAGGATGCAAAATGTTAATTTCGAAAATTAAGTTCAACGTGTAAAGAATTGCAATAGTTTCACCGATACCGCGACCAAGGCCAAGCAAGATTCCGCCAAGGATTCCACCTTTTGCTGTTGGCACAATTACTCGCCGAGCAGTTGCAAATTCATTTGCCCCAAGCGCAGTGGCGGCATTGATTAATTCTTTATCAACTCGACTCATTACTTCTCGGCTAACAGAAGTAATGATCGGAATCATCATGATTGCCAAAATCCATCCACCAATAAAAGGTGATCGCAAAAAATTTCCAGTTGTATTTTCAAAAATAGGAATGAAGCTTAGATGCTTATTTAGAAGCTTTGCCCATCCTTCTGCCGCTGGCGAAAACACATACATGCCCCAAAGCCCAATAATGATCGATGGCATTGCAGCTAATAGGTCAACAATTGTTGTTGCAATTTTTTTAACTCTTAATGGCGCCATGAATTCAATGAAGTAAGCAACAGCGATCGATGACGGAATTGCAATAACAAGTGCAATAAGCGCGATCACGAGCGAACCAATCAACATTGGAGCTAACTGATATGTTCCAACATTTGAATCCCAGGTTGAACCAGTTATAAATGAGAACCCTTGAGTTCTAAAAGTATTTTGTGAGCGATAAGCCAAATAGACAAAGATTAGGAGAACTGTGGCCAGTGAAAACATGGCAGCGGTACGGGCAATTCCAAAAAAGACTCGATCCTCACGGCGGATCTTGGCTGCTTTTAAATCAACCCGGGTTAAGTTATCGCTCACCCGACAAAGGTAGGAAATTTGTACTACGAGATCGTGATATCTAGTTGAACTTTTGGTGAACTATTTCCGAAATATAGATTTACTGGCTCTCATAACGATAGCCAAGTCCTCGAATAGTGGTGATCAAGGTCGGATTTACTGGATCAGCTTCAATTTTCGAACGAAGGCGCTTGATGTGAACATCAAGTGTTTTGCCATCGCCAACATAATTTGAACCCCAAATTCGGTCCATCAACTGCCCGCGAGTTAGCACTCGTCCTGCGTTAAGAATTAAAAATTCTAATAATTCAAATTCCTTGAGCGGCAAGGAAACCGTCTTGCCATCTACGAGTACTTCATGCTTTTCGGTATCGACTTTGATTCGGCCAATTTCTATAACTTGTGAATCCAATGCGTCAGAAACTTCCGATCCGCGACGAAGCACAGCTTTGATGCGAGCAAGCAGTTCTCGAGTTGAGAATGGCTTGGTTACGTAGTCATCCGCACCAAGTTCCAAACCAACAACTTTGTCGAT
>JBEGOT010000067.1:0-7201 GCA_041181865.1 Actinomycetota bacterium
TCACCGAATTGTTTGTGAAGGCGGCGAACAACTACTTTTTGAACTTTTAGCGCAAAATCTAATTGATGAATTGGATATAACTTATTCCCGTGTTTCATTGGGTCATCAGGCACCAAGTACGCCTCTTACGAAGGCGATCTCAAGTTGGCCAAATCGAATCACTGCCAAACTAGGCACTGACCAAGTTGCCCGAATTAAACGTTAAATTAGATAACTATGAGCAGAGTAAACAAGACCGAAGATCAGTGGCGCCAGGAACTTTCCCCTGAAGAATTCCGCGTGCTTAGGCAAGCTGGCACCGAAGCACCATTTATGGGTGAATACACCGATACTGAAACCGAAGGAATTTATCGCTGTCGAGCTTGCAATGCAGAGCTCTTCCGAAGTGATCACAAATTCCACTCTGGCTGTGGTTGGCCATCATTTTTCACACCACTAGCAAAAGAGTCTGTTATAGAAATTTCAGACAACTCTCACGGAATGGTACGCACTGAAATTCGTTGCGCCAGTTGCAATTCACATTTAGGACATGTATTTGCTGGAGAGGGTTACCAAACTCCTACTGATTTGCGTTACTGCATCAACTCAATTTCGTTAACGCTTGAACCTAAATCATCCTGAAGTAATCGCAATCACACCAGCCATCGTCACAGCGATGCCTAAGTACTGAACTGGTGCTAATCGTTCTTTTAGAAACCACCAAGCAAGAATTCCAGTTGCTACAGGGAAAAGCGATCCAAGCACGGAAACAATTGCCAGCATTCCCATTCCAGCAGCGGCCGTAAAGAATAAGTTTGCAACAGCGTCAAATGAACCAGTAACAGCAAGCAATGGAAGATCTTCCTTTTTCAACCCACCGATTGATCTAAGGATTAAGGCAACTAAAACCATCGCACTAACCTGAGAAACTCGCATCATCACAACAGTGGCAGCGCTGTTTACTTGACCACCTTTTGCCATGAACAAAACACAGAAACCAAACATGGCCGCTGATAGAAATGCAAGAAAAATTGGGCCACTTTTGGCATCCCCGCGAAATTCAGGACCACTTGCCAAAATCACGCCGACGATTGCAAGCGCAATACCGATGTTTTGAAGTTGTGTCGGTGAATCACCTTGCAAGTAACCATAAGCAAGTGGAACAACTACACCAAGCGAACCGATCGGTGAAACGATTCCCATTGATCCAGTCGCTAATGCCTGGTAGTAGGCCATGAGAGCGATCATGCCGATCAAACCAGCAAGCACTCCGTAAAGAACAACATCGCGATTAAACCAAAACTTTTGAGTAGCAAATGCGATAGCTACCGCCGCGATCAAACCAAAAGGTTGCGAACCACCGATGACTGCAATCGAAGAACGCTTCTTAGAAAGAATGCCACCAAGAAAATCTGCGGTGCCCCAAGTCAAACTGGACAGTAGAGCAAGGACGATGGCCATCCCTGCACTCTACCTCAGGGCTATCTGATGGAAGCGATACGAAAACCCAAGCTTTGCGGCGCGCCAACAGATATCTTTTGGCATTAATTTATAGGCTCAATTAAGTGAAATTAGTTGCAACTGAGGTGAAGACCATGGACACCTGGGATGAAGTTGTAGCAAGCCTAAAAAATCTTGAATTCAGACCTGAATTTTTACTTGAAGAAGTTCCAGCACCTGCTCGCCTAGCACCAAAAAGTTTTGCTCTTGGGCTAGATGTCGTTGGCAGCAACGATGAAGACTTAGCAAATGGTCGCTTTGTTGTTCTTCATGATCCAGAAGGCCAAGAAACCTGGAATGGCACACTTCGCATTGTTACCTTTGTGAGCGCGCCAATTGAAACCGACGTTGTGACCGACGAATTATTTGATGATGTTGCTTGGTCTTGGTTGATGGATGCTCTTTCATCATCTGTTGATGGCTTCCACAACATCAGCGGAACAGTGACTCGCACAGTCTCTAAGTCTTTTGCAGGTATTGAAAATCGCGAACGTGAAGCTGATGTAGAGATTCGCGCCTCCTGGACACCAAACACTTCAAATGTTGGTGAGCAATTAAAAGTCTGGCTAGATTTTGTTGAACAAAGTGCTGGCTTAGCCCCATTGCCACCTGGAGTATCGGCAATATCCCGAAACCGTTAATACATGACCGAAATTGAAGTTGTTCGGGTTGACCTGCCCCGAGAAGGATTACCCGATTTAATCGACAGCCAACGAGGAATCAATCGAGCCGCTGAAAAATTAGCAAGCGGCCATGGCCCAGTTGCTTTAGATGCCGAACGCGCAAGTGGTTTCAGATACAGCCAGCGAGCATATCTAGTTCAACTTCGGCGTGCAGGCAGTGGAACTTTCTTAATAGATCCAACAGAATTTGAAAATCTGAACATAATCCAAGAGGCCACAGCCGATTCCGATTGGATCTTGCATGCTGCTAGTCAAGATTTAGTTTGTCTAGCTGAAGTTGGATTAAAACCTAACAATGCTCTTTTTGACACCGAACTTGCTGGGCGAATTCTTGGATTACCAAAAGTGGGACTTGGAACTTTAACTGAGCAATTACTTAACATCTCACTTGCCAAAGAACATAGCGCCGCAGATTGGTCCACTCGCCCGCTCCCAGATGAATGGCTTGCTTATGCTGCACTCGATGTTGAATTCTTATTTGAACTCTGGGAAATGCTTTCTAGCCAACTTAAAGAATCAAATAAATACGAATGGGCACTTCAAGAATTTGAGCATGTTCGCCTAACCACTGAACCTATCGTCAGGCAAGATCCTTGGCGAAAGCTATCTGGTATTCATAAATTAAAAGATCAACAACAACTTGCTATCGCTCGAGAACTTTGGTTTGCCAGAAATGAAATTGCTAAACGCACTGACATCGCATCTGGTCGAATCTTAAATGATGCGCAGTTAATTGAAATAGCTTCTAGTAGTAATTGGGAAGCCGCACTCTCCTTGCCATTCATGAAATTGCGTGGCATAAATCGAAACATAGACACCTGGGCGAATGCTTTTGAAACAGGAATAAACATTCCAACTTCTGAATTGCCGCCTTTAAAAGTTAAATCAGATACTGTCCCTCATCCACGCAATTGGCAGACCAGACATCCTGAGGCATTTGCCAAACTAGAGGCGATCCGCGCTGCGATTAGTACTCTTGCCGAGGAACTTCAGATTCCAACTGAGAATTTGATTACACCTGAAGTCGTGCGAAAAGCAGTTTGGTTTAAACCAAGTGATTTGTCTGAACTTGAAAAGATTCTTGATGAAAATCGAGTTCGCCATTGGCAACGTGAACATGTTCGCGGGCTAATTGCCCAAACACTGAATCTTAACTAGCCAACTACGGCTTGAAGCCTAGTTCGAACAGCATTGGTAATGCTTGCGGCATCAAGACCAAAATCAGCAAGTAAAGTTGTGCGACTTGCTTGGCGTAAAAATTCTTTAGGAATTCCCAGATTTAAAACGGGAATTTCAACTCCCGATGTGCGCATCGAAGCAGCAATTGCATCACCAATACCACCAGCTACTAAGCCATCTTCTACGGTTATGACTAGTGAGCTATCAGCGATGTGTTTAACTAAATTTAAATCAACTGGCAGTGCCCAAACAGGATCAATAACTCGAACTTGATAACCTTCAGCGCGTAAAGTGTTGGCTGCCTCTAAAACTTGGTTTGCTAGTGCACCGATCGAAATTATGGTCACATCGGGATCTTGGCAATCAAGTAAAACATCGCCGTACGGTAATTTATTTTCGGCTTTGATTTCCCCGGTAAGTGTTCCCTTAGGGAAACGAACAACGGTTGGATGATCTGATTTATCAACCGATTTGGCCAAGGCTAGTTTTAATTGCTCTCCATCACGTGGCGCGGCAAGTTCCAGAGTTGGCACAACCCGAAGTAAAGCCATATCCCACATGCCGTTATGACTTGGTCCGTCATCACCAGTGATACCAGCTCGATCAAGCACAAAAGTAACGCCAGCATTATGCAAAGCACAGTCCATGATGACTTGATCAATTGCTCGGTTTAAAAATGTGCTGTAGACAGCAACGACTGGATGCAGGCCAGCATGTGCCATACCAACTGCACTTGTTACTGCATGTTGTTCAGCAATACCAACATCAAAAGTTCGCTGAGGGAAATTTGCCTTGAATTTATCTAAGCCAGTTGGCCCAAGCATCGCTGCAGTAATTGCAACAACATCTTGTCTACGATTTCCAATTGCAACTAGCTCTTCACTAAATACATTTGTCCAAGTTGGTCCAGAAGACTTAAGTGGCTTGCCGTTATCGGGATCAACAACGCCAACAGCGTGGAATTTTTCGGCATGATCTTGTTCTGCTGGTTTGTAACCACGACCTTTTTCAGTAATCGCATGAACGATAACTGGTGCACCGAAATCACGAGCACGCTTGAGTGCGAATTCGAGTTCTTCAATGTTGTGACCATCAACTGGGCCAACATATTTAATTCCAAGATCTTCAAACACTCCCTGCGGGGCAACAAAATCTTTAATGCCTTTTTTCATTCCATGAAGTGCTTCGAACATTGGCGGGCCAACAACAGGTGTGCGCTCAAGGACTGATTTGCCCCAGTCTAAGAATTTTTCATAACCCTTTGTGGTGCGAAGGGTTGCCAAGTGATGAGCCATGCCACCAATAGTTGGCGAATAGGAGCGTTCATTGTCGTTAACCACAATCACGATTGAACGATTAGAACCATCAGCAATATTGTTAATCGCTTCCCAAGTCATTCCACCGGTTAGCGCGCCATCACCGACAACAGCAACAACGTGGCGGTCACTTTCGCCATGAATTTCAAAAGCTTTTGCAATTCCATCGGCATAAGAAAGTGCAGTTGAAGCATGACTGTTTTCAATTACGTCATGAATGCTTTCTTGTCTGCTTGGGTAACCTGAAAGTCCCGATTCCTGTCTCAAAGAATCAAATTGCTCGCCACGTCCAGTAACAATCTTGTGAACATAAGACTGGTGACCTGTGTCCCAAAGAATCGGATCTTTGGGTGATTCAAAAACTCGGTGAATTGCAAGAGTTAGCTCAACAACACCAAGATTTGGCCCTAAGTGTCCCCCAGTTTTTGAAACTTTATTAACTAGGAATTCACGGATCTCTTCGGCAAGGTCAGTTAACTGAGCGTAATTCAAACCGCGTAAGTCATTAGGTGAAGTTATGCGATCAAGCACGCGATAAACACCTTTCGACCCAAAAAAATAAATAACTGTTTTAGTTATTCACCTTTAGTTTACTTAGCGAACCCAAGTGCTTTATTCCTTGGGTTTTTAAGCAGCTAGCAGGCTTCTAAGCACATATTGCAAGATGCCACCATGGCGGAAATAGTCAGCTTCACCCGGAGTATCAATGCGAACAACTGCATCAAACTCAATGGCTTTGCCATCTTGTCCAACAGCTGTGACCTTCACGGTCTTAGGGGTCTTTCCGCTATTCAATTCGGTGATACCGCTGATCGCAAAAGTTTCTGTGCCACTTAGCCCCAAGCCGTCGGCGTTCTTGCCATCTGGGAATTGAAGTGGAAGAACACCCATTCCTATCAAGTTTGAACGATGGATTCGTTCATAAGACTCAGCGATTACCGCTTTGACGCCAAGTAGAGCTGTTCCCTTGGCTGCCCAGTCACGAGATGAACCTGAGCCGTATTCCTTGCCTGCCAAGATCACAAGTGGAATGTTTGCTTCTGCAGCGGCTACAGATGCGTCGTAAATAGTTGTTTGAGGCGCGTCAGGTTTTGTGAAATCGCGGGTGAAACCACCTTCAATGCCATCTAGAAGTTGATTCTTCAAGCGAATGTTCGCAAATGTTCCACGAATCATAACTTCGTGATTACCACGACGTGAACCGTATGAATTGAAATCAACTTTCTCAACACCGTTAGCACTTAAGTATTTACCTGCAGGGCTATCAGCCTTAATCGAACCTGCTGGTGAGATGTGGTCGGTGGTTACGCTGTCACCTAACTTAGCGAGCACTCTGGCACCAGTAATGTCGTTAACTGCTTTTGGTTGAGCTGGCATGTTTTCAAAATATGGCGGACGGCGTACGTAAGTACTCTTGGCATCCCATGCAAAAGTGTCACCAGTTGGTGTGTTCAGATTCTGCCAGCGGCTATCCCCAGCAAATACATCTTTGTAGCGTGATGTAAACATGTTGGCATCAATAGCACTTTCGATTGTTTTTTGAACATCTTCGGCACTTGGCCAAATGTCTTTTAAGAAAACTGGGTTACCTTCTTGGTCATCGCCAAGAGGATCTTGAAGTAGATCAACATCCATTGAACCGGCAATCGCATAGGCAACGACTAATGGAGGTGATGCCAAGTAATTCATCTTCACATCTGGATTGATGCGACCTTCAAAGTTTCGATTGCCAGAAAGTACCGCTGCTGCAGCTAAATCATTTGATTGAATTGCGGCGCTAATTTCTGGTTCAAGTGGACCTGAGTTACCGATACAAGTTGTGCAACCATAACCAACTAGGTTGAAGCCAAGCTTGCCTAGGTAATGAGTTAGACCTGCCTTGTTGTAGTAATCAGTAACAACTTGTGAACCTGGGGCAAGAGTTGTCTTAACCCATGGCTTTCGGCTCAAACCTTTTTCAACTGCGTTTTTAGCAAGTAGCCCTGCAGCCAGCATTACCGATGGGTTTGAAGTATTTGTACAGGAAGTAATGGCGGCAATTACAACTGAGCCATTGCCGATTTGGAAGTTTTGACCAGATAAAGAAACATCTGCTGTTTTATCAAAATCATCTGTGTAAGTAGGTAGCGCTTCTTCAAATGCTTTGGCAGCTTTGGATAGTTCGATTCGATCTTGCGGACGCTTTGGACCAGCAATTGACGGCACGATTGTGCCCAAATCAAGCTCGATGTATTCGCTGTACTTAGGTTCAACACTTGGGTTGTGCCATAGTCCTTGAGCTTGCGCGTAATCTTTCACAAGTGCAATCTGTGACTCTGGTCGTCCGGTTAGGCGAAGGTAATTTAAAGTTTCATCATCAATTGGGAACACCGCAGCAGTTGAACCATATTCAGGACTCATGTTGCCGATAGTTGCACGGTTTGCAAGTGAAACAGCGCTAACGCCCTCACCATAAAATTCAACGAACTTTCCAACGACTCCGTGCTTTCGAAGCATTGCTGTAATCGTTAGAACTAAGTCGGTTGCAGTGGTACCAGCAGGCAT
>JBEGOT010000068.1:0-8685 GCA_041181865.1 Actinomycetota bacterium
CGGCATTTGCCGAAGGTTTAAACGTTTTGCATCACGCAAATGAAGGCTTAACTAAACGATCAGCCGACGCAGAAACAACTCCACTTGCGCATCCTGAGCATTACCAATACGAATTCGACATTCCACAAATCACTGAACTATGGCGCCGTGGAAGTGTTGTTGCATCATGGCTTCTTGATTTAACCGCAATTGCCTTAACTGAATCCCCTGAACTTTCAGAATTTTCTGGGAAGGTCTCCGATTCAGGCGAAGGGCGTTGGACAGCAATTGCCGCAATTGAAGAAGGTGTCCCGGCACCAGTATTAAGTGCTGCAGTTTTCTCAAGATTTGAATCCCGCGATCGATCTGAATATGCGAACAAAGTCCTTTCAGCAATGCGCAAGCAATTTGGTGGACATCACGAGAAGAAAGATTAATTTCTAATGAAAGCTTGGGCACAAGTTCCCATTCCAGATCTAAATCTTCAAGTTCCACCAATCAAGGTTTATGAATCTGCTTCTCGGCAATTAGAGACATTGCGTATTGCTGATGAAGTAACGATGTATGTCTGTGGCATCACGCCTTATGACGCAACACACATGGGACATGCTGCAACCTATGTGGCATTTGACACGCTAAATCGAATTTGGCGGGCTGCTGGTGCTGGTGTTAATTATGCACAAAATGTAACCGACGTTGATGATCCGCTGATCGAACGGGCTAATGCAACAGGGCGAAGCTGGCAAGACATTGCTGTTGAACAAACAGAACTATTTAAAACTGACATG
Organism: Actinomycetota bacterium; assembly: GCA_041181865.1. Taxonomy (GTDB): domain Bacteria; phylum Actinomycetota; class Actinomycetes; order S36-B12; family UBA5976; genus UBA5976. Next base: position 768 of record JBEGOT010000068.1, read on the forward strand.
GAAGCACTTAGAGTCATTCCCCCGGCCAATTACATCGGCGTAGTTGAATCTATTGATTTAGTCGTTAAACAAGTCAAGGCACTAGAGGAACAAGGTGCTGTCTATGACTTAGATGGCGATCTTTACTACGACATCTCAAAATCCAAATGTGCTGGACAGATTGCTCACTTAAGCCACGATGAAATGCTTGAAGTGTTTGCAAATCGCGGCGGGGATCCAGCAAGACCCGGTAAACACAATCCATTGGATGCACTTCTTTGGAAGCATGAACGACCAAATGACCCAAGTTGGCAAACCGAATTAGGTAAAGGTCGTCCTGGTTGGCATATTGAATGTGCTGCTATCGCTCTTGAATACTTGGGCACAACAATCGATGTGCAAGGTGGCGGGTCTGATTTAAAGTTCCCGCACCATGAAATGAGCGCAGCTCACGCTGAGACGGCATCTAAAAAGATTTTTGCTCGAGTATTCATGCACACCGGCATGGTAGCTCTTGACGGTCAAAAGATGAGTAAATCTTTAGGCAATCTAGTTTTCGTTTCAAAACTTCGCAGTAACGGTATTGACCCAATGGCAATCCGCTTAACCATTTTGGCTAATCACTATCGAAGTGACTGGGAATGGTTTGATCGTCATCTTGAACAAGCGATTGTGCGACTTGCTAATTGGCGAAGTGCATTTGAAAAAAGTTCGGGTGCTGCTGATTGTGCAAAAGAATTTATTGCAGCTCTTTGCGACGATTTGAATACACCTGAAGCATTGCAATTAATCGATGACTGGGCAGCTAAGACAAATGCAGGTAGTTCTGAATCAAAGAATTCACCTAAATACATGGCCCATCTAGCAGATGCACTTCTAGGCATTATTTAGTTTTCAATGGGCGATCAAGATTTCACCCAAGCTCAAACACTTGGACAACTTTCAAATGCATCAAATGCCACTCTTTTAATTGATCTTGAAGATCAGAAATACATTTACAAACCACAATCTGGTGAACGACAGCTTTGGGATTTCCCGACTGGAACGCTGTATCAGCGTGAGCGAGCTGCGTTTGTCATTAGTGAACTTTTAGGTTGGGGTTTAATTCCTGAAACTGTCATCGCCAATGGCATATACGGGATTGGCAGTTTCCAAAAATGGGTCGAAGCCGAAACTGAGTTAGTGGATATCTTTCCCCCAAATCAGGTTCCAGATGAATGGCTACAGATCACAAGTGGAGTTACCGAAGATGGCTCACAGGTTGTTCTAGCGCACTCAAACTCAGAAGATTTAATGAAACTAGCAGTCTTTGATGCAATTACTAATAACGCCGATCGAAAGGCTGGACACATTCTTACAAATAGCGATCAGCAAGTTTGGGCAATTGATCATGGTGTGACTTTTAATGTTGAGCCCAAACTTAGAACGGTTCTATGGGGTTGGCTAGGTCAAGCAATTCCTGAAGCATTGATTGACGATCTAAAAACTCTGGAAGACAAATTCGTTAACTCTGAAATCTCGCAACTAATTAGTGAAGATGAGTTTCTTGAATTGAAATACCGAATTTCAGATCTTATTGAAACGAAAACTTTCCCAAGTCCCAATCCAAATTGGCCTGCTGTTCCCTGGCCGATTTTTTAACCGCGACGTTTGTAACCATTAGCCCGCGGACAAATGTGTCCTCGCGGATCTAATGGGTTTTCGCAAAACGGACAATTTGGTCTGCCTGCGCCAACTACTGCCTTTGCTCTTGCGCAAAAACCTCTTGCGTATGGTCCAGATATGCGAACCCGCATAACATCAGGTCCTTCTTCGCTTTCCTCTTCAAGGTCAGGAACGTCATCTAAGAATTCTGTGACCGCATGAGCTTCAACAATCACTTGAGACGTAATTGAATTCCAACCAAGAGCAATTGTTCCTACACGCATTTCTTCATCAATTGGGTTATCAAGTGGCTCAAGATCTGCGGGAGCCAAATTGATAATTTGAATACCTTCTACTTGAGCAACCTGATCCAAAAGTTCGCTCATCCGGTCAGCAAGCAAATTAACTTGCTCTTTTTCAAGCGCAACGCTTAGAAGCCTTGATCCGGCCCTTGCCTGCAGAAAGAAAGTTCTTTCTCCTGGTTGGCCAACTGTTCCAACTACAAAACGTTCTGGATTATCAAATAAGTGAACTAAGCGAGCCATGTTACTTCTGATCGCTTCCAGTTTGTCCACCCAAAGTTGGTTCAGCAAGTTTGGCTAGTGATTGCACCCAACCATCACCGCTGTCATTAACTTTCAGGACGCTTATGTCGTCCCCTTGAAAACGAAGCACACTAACGCTTGCTGGTTCAACATAAATCTTTTGGAATTTAGCTAGTTCTAAGCCAAATGCATTCGCAACGATTGCTTTAATTATGTCTCCATGGCTAACTGCTGCCCAAATAAAGTTTTCGCCATGATCTTTAGTTAATTGCTGATCAATTTCGGAAATAGTTTGCACGGCGCGATCGAACATGGCTTGCATACTTTCTCCATTTGGAAAATGTACTTTGTGCGGCTCTTTAACCACAGTTTTCCATAGCGGTTCATCTTTTAGCTCTTCTAATTTTCGCCCTGACCAGTCACCGTATTCACATTCAATTAATCCCTCGTGTGTTTCTGGTTCATGGTTTGGAAAAACCAATTTGGCAGTCTGAACCGTTCGCTCAAGCGGACTTGCCACAACTTTTACAACATTTAAATCTGAAAATTTCTTTTGAAGGGCTTCCGTACTTTTTACGCCGACTTCATCAAGCATTACTCCTGGGGTGCGACCTGCCAAAATCCCTTGTTCATTTGCTGGCGTTCGGCCATGGCGAATCAGAATTAAGGTACCCATTCGTAAAGCCTATTGGTGATAGCGATTAAGACTGTTATAAGTTCGCTTAGCGCAAACTTCTAATTGGCGATTACGCCTGTTTGCAGCAAAATCAAAACCAAGATTCCAAGACTGACTCGGTAATAAACAAATGGTTTGAAAGATTTTGTCTTTAGATAGTTCATTAAAGTGGAAATAACTGCATAACCAACACCAAAAGCAACTACTGTGGCCAGGATTGTTGCAGGCCAATTGACAAAAGAATCACTACCAATGTCTTTGGTCTCAAGTAATCCACTTGCTAATACAGCTGGAAGGGCAAGTAAAAACGAATACCTGGCAGCGAATTCGCGTTTAAATCCCATAGCTAAACCGAACGTGATTGTTGCGCCACTTCGACTCACACCAGGAATTAGTGCCATTGCTTGACCTATTCCAAAAAGGACCGCATGTTTTGATTTCAAATCATCTGCATCTTTTATATGCTTTGCGATTCGATCAATTAGCCCCAGCAAAAGCCCCATTACGATCAAAGTTGTTGCGACCAAGTAAAGATTGCGGGCAGTTGTTTGGATCTGTTCTTTAAATAGAATTCCAAGAATGCCGATCGGCAGTGAACCAAGAATGATGTACCAACCAAGTTTTGCATTCGGTTCTTTTCGAGCAGGTTTACTAGTCAAGCTTTTAAACCAGGCAACGAAAATCTCACTGATGTCTTTCCAAAAATAGATCAACACCGCAAGTTCAGTACCTATCTGAGTTACTGCAGTAAAAGCCGCACCTGGATCTGGCCAACCTGCGATCTTGGAGATAATCAAAGTGTGTGCTGAAGAAGAAATCGGTAGGAATTCAGTTAAACCTTGAGCAATTCCAAGAATTATTGCTTGTAGCCAGCCAAGCTGCTCAGTCATCAACACGCCAATCTAATTAATCCGGTATTGCTAGGTCCAAACGCTAACCTACTTGAAATAGCAGCCCTTGAAGGGAAATTTATGTCAGCTGTTTGGGAATACCGCGAAATGAGATTCACCCGTGGCGCCAAACGCTCTGAAATAAAGTCATTACTTACTTCCCTGGCTGAAATTGAACGCTGGGAATTAGATCGGGTTCGCCTTGCCAATGATGGAAGACGTACCGTACTGCTTCGTCGCAAGACTTACTTAATCCAGCGAACTGCTTAAAACATTAAGCGCTTCTAACAAAGCGATCCATAACGCGAACGCCAAATTCCAAACCTGATACAGGCACTCGTTCGTCAACACCATGGAACATGGCGGAGAAATCTAATTCTGGTGGTAATAGCAATGGCAAGAACCCATAACACCTAATACCTAGAGTGCTAAATGCTTTTGCGTCAGTTCCACCTGAAACTGTGTATGGAACTGGTGTGCCAAATGGATCTTCAGCGCGAATAGCTGAAGTCATCGCATCAATCAGCGCCCCTTCAAATGGAGCTTCAACCGCAATACCGTTTACGACATCTTCACGCACAACGCCAGCTGGAAGTAGGTTTTCAATGTCCTTAATTAGTTCATCTTCAAAACCAGGTAAGAAGCGACCATCAACCATCGCTTCGGCAGTTCCTGGAATCACATTGTGCTTGTAACCAGCATTTAGCATGGTTGGGTTTGCAGTGTTTGAAAGTGTTGCACCGATGATTCTGGCAATTGGACCAAGTTGAGCAAGTAGTGCTTCTGGATCCTCTGCACTAAGACTTGTGCCAAGAGCATCATTTATTGCTTTGATGAAATCACGAACTGTTGGAGTAAGTGCTAAATCAAATTTATGATTTCCAACTGCAGCAACTGCTTCAGCCAATCTAGTAACCGCATTGTCATTGTTCAAAAATGATCCATGTCCTGCGGTTCCTTCAGCGCGCAATTTCATCCAGCGAATTCCTTTTTCAGCTGTTTGAACTAAATAGAGGCGAACATCATCGCGAAGGGTGAGTGAGAAACCACCAACTTCACCTACTGCTTCTGATGCATCTTGATACCACTCAGGATGATGCTTCACTAACCACTGTGATCCATGATCGCTACCTGCTTCCTCGTCAGGTAGAAAATCAAGAATTATGTCGCGGTCAGGTTGAACACCGTTTTTCGCCCAAGCTCGAACCATGGCTAGCAAAATGCCGTCGCCATCTTTCATGTCAACAGCGCCACGTCCCCAAATCATGCCATCATGAATTTCAGCGGCGAATGGATCGTATGTCCAATCTTTTGCTTGTGCTGGAACGACGTCTAAGTGGCCGTGCAATAAAAGTGCAGGTCGATCTGAATTCTTACCCTTGATTCGAGCATTAACACCTTGACGTTTCGGTCCGGTTGTTTCATAACGATGACAATCAATTCCTACTTCTTTTAACTTCGCTTCAACGTATTCGGCTGCAAGTGCTTCACCAGGTCCAGAATTATCACCAAAATTTGAAGTGTCGATCTTGATTAAATCGCGGACGATTTCGACAACTTCAGATTCGATATCTGGAAGTGGTGTTACAGCTAATGCATCAGTCATGAATACATATTGGCTCATTTGAGTCACTTAGCGCCAAACAGGTATTCTTCTTCTGGGCTAGGCAACTAACCCAAACACTTAAGTCCGGGTGGCGGAATCGGCAGACGCGCTAGCTTGAGGTGCTAGTGCCCGTTTTAGGGCATGGGGGTTCAAGTCCCCCCTCGGACACCAAGAATTGGAATAACTAAGCAGTAAGAATTAATCTGGAATTAACATGAAGACCGAAAAAATCATCCTGTACTACGGATTCACTCCACTTGAGGATCCCGAGGCAGTAAAGCTATGGCAAAAAACACTTTGTGAAAGCCTTGGCTTAAAAGGTCGCATCCTTATTTCTCATCACGGCATAAACGGAACTGTTGGTGGCGATGTTGAATCACTTAAGAAATACATCAAACAAACTAAGTCCTACCCTGGCTTTAAGAAAATCGACTTCAAATGGTCCGATGGCTGCGCCGATGACTTCCCTCGGCTAAGCGTTAAAGCTCGCGATGAGATTGTTGCGTTTGGCGCTCCTGAAGAATTAAAAGTTGATCGCAATGGCGTTATTGGCGGCGGTAAGCACTTGACCCCAGATCAAGTAAATGAACTTGTGGCTGCCCGCGGGGACGAAGTTGTGTTCTTTGATGGTCGTAACGCATTTGAAGCAAAAGTTGGCAAATTTAAAAATGCTGTTGTGCCCAACGTAGAAACCACACACGATTTCATTAATGAAATTGAAAGTGGCAAATACGACCACCTGAAAGATAAACCAATCGTTTCATACTGCACCGGTGGCATTCGCTGTGAGATTCTTTCAGTAATTATGAAAAATCGTGGCTTCAACGAGGTTTATCAAATTAAAGGTGGAATCGTTCGCTACGGTGAGAAATTTGCTGACAAGGAACTCTGGGAAGGTTCGCTCTACGTTTTTGATAAGCGCATGGTTACTGATTTTTCAGAAGACACCAAAATTATTGGTGAATGTGAAAAATGCGGCAGTGCGACTAAGAAGTTTTATAACTGCTCAAACTTGGCTTGTCGCGAACTAACTTTGCTTTGTGATCCATGCGCTGCAACCTATGACAGCGAATCTTGTATTCACCAATTAGTTAATTCTTAACTCGGCCAAAAGCCTTTAACAGCAGCCACAATCATTTCGATTGCAATTGCGCCAGTTAATAGGCCGGCAACTCGAGCAAGTAATGTAACGCCGGCTTCTTTAATAACCCGAACAATTTGAGTTGAACTCATCAAAGTTAAACCGATTACAACATGCACCAACACAATCGCTAATGCTAGAGAAATCTTCTGGTCAACATTCTTAGCTGATTGAGCGAACAACATGGTTGCCACAATCGCACCAGGGCCGGCAAGTAGCGGTGTGCCAAGTGGAACCATTGCGATATTTGGACTTGTTTTGCCATCATCGCCACTGTCTTTGCCAGTTAAAAGCTCTAGTGCGATTAATAACATCAACAAACCACCAGCACCTTGAAGTGCATTAAATGAAATGTGTAGTGCGTTTAGAACTGCTTGTCCAGCGACTGCAAACGAAACAATCAGCACAAGTGAAACAGTTGCACCTTGCCAAGCAAGACGCATGCGTTCTTTACTAGTCTTTCCATTTGTGATCGCAAGAAAAATTGGCGTCACACCTGGCGGATCCAAAATAACAAAAAGTGTTATAAATGCTTGAATTCCAAAAGCTATCGGTGCCAGATTTGCGTAATTGTCCATCCAAATACCTTATGGGATGACAACTGGAATTCCTGTTTACTAATTACCCATTTCCATTTGGCGCAAGATTTCGATGCGCTCTCTAAGTGGTGGATGTGTGGCAAAAAGTTGCGAAACACTTCGCCCATCAAGTGGTGATTCAATCCACATGTGGGCAACGGCATTTGATCTTTGATGCACAACTGTTGAATCACGTTCTAGAACTTCAAGTGCGCGCCTTAAGCCAGTTGGATTTCTGGTGTACGCAATTGCGCTGGCATCGGCAAGAGATTCTCGTTTTCTTGAAATTGCAGCTTTTAACAAAGTTGCCGAGATTGGGGCAAGCAAGGTAGCAATTAAGGCAGCAACTAGAACGAGTGGATTTGATCCGTTGTTCTCACGGTCTCGCCCACCAAACATTGTCATACGCAATACAAAATCGCTTAAGAGCGCGATGGCACCAGCAGTTGTCGCAGCAATAGCTGATACCAATGTGTCGCGGTTTGCAACGTGTGCAAGTTCATGAGCGGCTACACCTTGCAATTGTTCGCGATCCATTTTTTCTAAAATGCCGGTTGTGAACGCAATTACCGCATGTTGCGGATCTCTACCGGTAGCAAATGCATTCGGAGCTGAATCTTCAACAATTGCCACTTTTGGCATTGGAAGTCCTGCGGCCATCGTCAATTCTTCAACTAAATTGAAAAGCTGCGGTGCTGAATCATGATCGATAACGCGTGCACCAGTCATCTTTAAAACAATTTTGTCTGAACCAAAATAAGAACCCCAGACTGAAACCAAGGCTATTCCTATAGCAATAGGCACAATGCCAACGCTGGTTTTACCTAAATAAAGTTGAGCTGCATAAATAATGAATCCG
>JBEGOT010000069.1:0-15402 GCA_041181865.1 Actinomycetota bacterium
AGCGGCAGCTGGTGGGGCAGCAAGTTCAGCAGCTGGTGGCTCAAGTGGTGGTTCATCTTCTGGAGGCGCTCGTTCAAGTGGTGGTTCATCATCAGGTGGATCTAGTTCATCTAGCTCTTCAGGATCTGCCGGTGGAAATGATCCAAACAGCGAAGAAGAAGGTGAAGGCAGCGTTGCCAACATCGACTTTGACCACTCTGGATTAGAACTAACAACTATTGCTTGGGGTGATGGCCTACGCATCTGGCGCTACTACATCGCAACCCTTCTAGATAAATTCAGCCACGACGCAACTATTAAAACTGCGCCAGTAACACCACTTGTTTCAAAACTTATTTCAGATGGCGCTTACTTGCGATCAATGTTTGGTGTCTTAGCTGCGCTATTACCTGCTTCAGGTATCGCTCTTGGCCTTATTGGCTTAACTCAAACTGGTGGACAAGTCTTGCCACCATCAGCTCTTGTTGTCACATTGATTGCAGCAATTGGCGTGTTTGATGCAATGGCTGGCTTTTTGGCAATGGCCGTGTTCTCAATTGGACTTGCGATCACAACTGGACTTAGCAGCGCTGCAGATATTCGAATGATGCTTGGTTTGTTCATTGTTGGTTTTGGTCCAGCACTACTTGCCGGCGCATTCCGAGGTATTAGAAAACCTGCTTCAAATTCACCACATGAATGGTGGGAGCGTGTTGTTGACTTAGCTGTTGCGCCGTTCTTAGGTGGCTGGGCAATGCAAGGAATGGTTGGCGCACTTCCAGCACTTGCTGGTGTTAAGTTACCGCTTGCAGATTCAGCGAACACAATTGCGTTAACAGTTGCTGGTTCACTTATCGTTCGAGTTGTCCTTGAAGAGCTAACAGCGCAGTTATTCCCAAGTCGACTTAACTACATTCACCCAACAGATGTTCCTGCGCCGCATAACCTTCAAAAAGTTCTTGCCCTTGCGATGCGCGCAGCCATCTTCTGGTTTGTTGCCGGAGCATTTATTGGAACTAGCTGGCATTTATATGTCGGTACATTCCTATTCATTTTCCCTAGTTACCTTGGACTGCTTCAGGATCGATTCCCGAACTATCCAAGGCTTTATCAATTGCTTCCAGCTGGACTTCCAGGACTTGCTTTCACACTTTTGGTTGCCTCATATTCACTTACTGGATTAACCGCAGTGCTTGGCGCAACACCAGATTTGGCCAAGATCGCTTTTGTGGTCTTACCAATTCCATCTGTGATTCTTAGCGTCCTTGGCATGCTTGGCCGGGAGCCAGCTGAAGGTGATGTTCGCTGGTATCAGCGCCAGAACCTAACTTGGCTATATCGCATTGGTGGAATTGGCATGCTCGCCTACACAATGCACTTAACTGGCATTATTTAAAGCCATTTTTCGCTAGGCTCCCACCTTATTTATAGGAAAGTTTTCTCACCCTGCTAAATCCCGATAAATAAGGTCTAACTGCAAATCATTTGGAAATAAGGCTTTGCAAAACAGGGTTGGATATAGGGAAGACCTAAAAGGAGACCAAATGTCTTTGCCGCCACTAGTTAGTGATGATGTTGACCTAAGTGTTGATGAGGTTCGCCGCTATAGCCGCCACTTAATCATTCCTGATGTTGGCATGGCTGGGCAGAAGCGCCTAAAGAATGCAAAAGTGCTTTGTGTTGGTGCAGGCGGACTTGGTTCACCAGCTCTTATGTATTTAGCTGCTGCTGGAGTTGGAACACTTGGGATTGTTGAATTCGACACTGTTGACGAATCAAATCTTCAGCGCCAGATTATTCACGGTCAAAGTGATGTCGGTCGGTCAAAAGCTGAAAGTGCTCGCGACAGCGTTAAAGAAATAAATCCATACGTTCAAGTTAATTTGCATGAAATCCGTTTGGATTCATCCAATGTCATGGAATTGTTCTCGCAATACGACTTAATTGTTGATGGCACAGATAACTTTGCAACCCGTTACTTAGTAAACGATGCTTGTGTTCTTTTAAATAAACCATATGTATGGGGTTCGATTTATCGTTTTGATGGTCAAGCATCGGTCTTCTGGTCTGAATACGGTCCCTGCTACCGCTGTCTGTATCCAGAACCACCACCACCAGGAATGGTTCCTTCATGTGCTGAAGGCGGCGTACTTGGCGTTCTTTGTGCATCGATTGGTTCGATTCAAGTAACTGAAGCAATCAAAGTTCTAACTGGCATTGGTGATCCGCTAGTTGGGTCGTTAATTGTTTATGATGCACTTGAAATGTCTTACCGCAAGATCAAGGTTCGCAAAGATCCAAATTGTGCGATTTGTAGCGATCACCCAACGGTCACTGAGCTTATCGATTACGACGCATTTTGTGGCGCAGTTTCTGACGCAGCAGCCGATGCAATTGTTGATTCAACGATCAGCGTTAAGCAACTAGATGACATGCTAAAACAGCGTGAACGCGGTGAACGCGACTTTGTTTTGATCGATGTGCGGGAGCCAGGCGAATACGAAATCGTAAACATCCCAGGTGCTGTGCTGATCCCGAAGAATGAATTCTTGATGGGCGATGCGCTGGCGAACCTGCCGCAAGACAAGCAAATTGTTCTGCACTGTAAGGCAGGTAGCCGCTCAGCTGAAGTACTAGCTGCAGTTAAAGGCGCTGGGTTTAAAGATGCGATCCACGTTGGTGGCGGAGTTTTAGCTTGGGTAAATCAAATTGAACCAAGCAAACCGACGTACTAAAGATCACCTGTTCGCTGCAGGTTATTAAAGGCTAGCCATCCTGGAATTGTTGGGAACCAGAAAGTCCAGAAGCGGAATAACAGTGTTGCTGAAACCGCAACGCCAGCATCGATTCCAGCTGTTGTTAAACCTGCGGCCAGGGCAGCTTCAATCGCACCCAAACCACCAGGGGTTGGCGCTGCTTGGCCAATAACAGATCCGGCTAAGTAGACAACAGCAATTGTGGCAATATCAGCTTGAGGAACAAACGCTCTAACTGATGCATAAAGTGCTCCGCAGTAAGCAATGTTAAGAACAATCACACCACCAATGCCTGTTGCAAGTTTTAATGGTTGGTTGGCAAGTGAAGTAAAACGTGGAACTACTTGGTTCAAGATTGGCTTAACTCGGTCCCCGATAAATTGACGGATATTTGGAATCGACATCAAGAAAGTAATAACGATGGCTAACACCACGACAACGACAATTACAGTGCGTGATGGACGGAAAGCTAGTTCACTTGAAGTTCCAGCGATAATTGCCATAGTTAACAAAAGTGCGATGTGGCTAATAAATGCCATAACTTGAACAACTGCGATACTTGCCCCAGCCATAGCTGAATTGATGCGCTGTTGAGTTAAGAAACGAACGTTAATCGCAACAGAGCCAAGTGTTGGCGGAGCAACAAGGGTGGCAAAAGATGCGGCCCATTGAGCCTGGAATGTTTTCCAAACATTAATGCGCTCTGGAATAACACCAATCATGTTTGCTGTAGCACAGATGTAAGTAAGGATTGAAAAAGCCATAGCGATGCCAACCCAAAGTGGGTCAGCTGTTTTCACTAAGTCAAGCAAGTTCACTTTAGTTAATTGACCAAGCAATAAGTAAGCAGCAAGAGTTCCTGCAGCGATTGTTAATAGAGTTCGAGGTTTAACTCGCTCAATATCTACTTGCTGGCTTGGCGCACCTTCAGGAAGTAGTTGAAGTAATTGATTTCTAAGTTCTGATAAAAGTTCTTTGTTTTCTTTCAGTAGTTCTCTAGTTGGATTTGAAAATGCCACTAGCTGCAAGGCTGGAAGTGCTTTGGTGATTGTGGCATCACCTAATAAATAACGTGCTGCGTTAATCGCTCGATCAGTAGAGCTGCGCAGTGAAAGAGTCACTAACGCTTCAGCAAGATCAATGCGCAGAAGCACATCACTAGCTGCAATTGCGCCATCTTCAAGATCTGAAAGGTAAATCTGACCATCTGCGCCAAGCACAAAACTCTGTGCGGTTAAGCCGCGATGGGCAATCCTGGCAGCATGCAGATCGCGAACAATTTCCCAAGCACCAGCTAACTCGGCGTCAGCTAACTTGTGTTCAATTTCTGAAAATCTGCGCCCAGGCAAGTGATCAAATGCGAGCACCGCAGCATCTGGACCAACTTCAGCAGCGGAAAGTAGGTGAGGTGTGCGAATCCCAGCAGATGAGATCGCCCAACTATTTAATGCAATGCGCTCTAGACGACGTCGCATCGAAGTTCCGCTACCGCCTGAATCATCGCGCAAACGAATTGAGCGGTATATGGCGTGCGCAAGGCCAGCACCTTCTAAGTCGCGGTCAAGCACAACCAGATCTAGACGTTGTCCATCAAGAGTGCTGGCGTCATATCTACGTCCAGCTTCAAGTACTTCTGCTGCACGGAGAAGTGAAAGTGGATGACCAACACCAGCTAAAGTTTCCGCAATCTTTTCACCAGATGGGCGAGTTGTGTCAGTGCCAAGTAGGTAGCGAATTAATAAACCAACTGCCCAACCTGCAAGCACTGAAACAATCAAACCTGTAGTTGTAATACCACCGCTGATGATGTCAGAAAGTGCAATCGAACCGATCACAACACCTGAAATAAAGTTCCAACGATGTCTAGACATAGTTCTGGCAACTGTGATTAGTGCGGCAAGGCCACCGATCAAAATATTTAGCGGAACTGCAACATTTGGATCTGTTGTTCCGGCAAAGGCCAACAAAATTCTGGTTGAATCAAGTTTTACTAAAGTCCAAGTGGCGACGGTAAGAATAAGTGCGGTAATTAATAAGCCGGCAAATGCTTCAAGTAATTGTCTGGCTCGACGTCTAATCAGTAAGTCAACAGCAGTTGCGCCAGGAAATACCAATGCACCAAAACCTGAAACAAAACTTGCCAGAAGCAAAATCACATTCGGTAATCGATTTGCGCCAGTAGATATGTCTTGACCGATACCAGTTGCAGTGCCTTGCGCTAAATAGGAAAGCAAACCAGCCACAAGTATTAAAACAAGGGCTAGTGCAAAGCGAGCCAAATCTCCTGGGCGACGAAGCCGGCGCTCTAGGACAGCATCTTCGATCACCAGCGTTGAACTGTATGAACTCAAAGTGCACTGCCTATTGGGGACTTGCTGCAGATTCACCACAGCGGGGCTTATTTTCTAGTTTCCCTATTATCTCGAAGTTTTTAAAGGTCGATTGGCGCGTGAGATTTGTCATGACCTCATGGTGGAATAGTCCTAATGACCCGCCTAATCCTTGATTCCACGCCGCCTGAAAGCGCGAGCCAAGTTGCATTGGATCAAGACCAACAAAAGGTTGTTAACCATCGCCAAGGTGCACTTCGTGTATTAGCTGGCCCAGGCACAGGTAAAACCACAACCTTGGTTGAAGCCATGGCCGCAAGGCTTACTGGTCAGGATGCACTTTCACCTGATCAGGTTCTTGGTTTAACTTTTGGCAGGCGCGCAGCGCTAGATTGGCGCGACCGCGTCACAGCCAAAGTTGGTGGCGGGCAAGTTCCTGCAATCAGCACTTTCCATTCATTTTGCTACGCACTCGTACGCCAATTTCAATCAGCCGAAGATTACCTGTCACCATTTAGGTTGCTCTCAGGTCCTGAACAAGAAGCACGTTCACGCCAACTATTTAGTAATTCAATTGCCGATGGAAATTTAACTTGGCCACAGGAACTTATGCCAGCTGTTGGCACCAGAGGATTAGCTGAAGAAGTTCGCGCAGTAATGTCACGTACGCGCTCACACATGATGGAGCCAAGTGATTTAGTAAAACTTGGCAAGCAATCTGACAAAGATACTTGGCAGGCTATCGGTAAATTCATGGACGAATATTTAGATGTCCTTGATTCCGAGGGTGTTCTTGATTACAGCGAATTAATTTATCGCGCCGTATTACTTAGCCATAAACCAGAAGTTCAAAAATTCTTACATAACCGCTTTAAAGCAATTTTTGTTGATGAGTATCAAGACACTGATCCTGGACAAGTTTCGTTACTTAAAGCAATGGTTGGACCAGAAACTTCACTTGTAGTGGTTGGCGATGTTGACCAGGCAATTTATGGTTTCCGTGGCGCAGATGAAGCGGGAATTAGAAATTTCAAAACAGAATTCAGCCCTCTATTTAATGGGAAATTTGAAGACGTAGTTCTTAAAAACTGTCGCAGATTTGGCAGCACGATTCGAAGTGCGGCTTCGATAGTGATTGGCGATCGCATTCCAGTTGGATTTGAACGCGTGGACATTTTGGCTCACCGTAATCCAAATGTTGATCAAAAGTTGCAAGATGAACTATTAATCCACACTTTTGATTCAACTGGCGCAGAAGCTGCAAATATCGCAGATCAAATTGCCAGAAGCCATGCCCATGATGGTTTCACTTGGTCCGATATCGCAGTAATTGTTCGGTCGGCAAAGGTTTCGCTACCAACAATTCATCGCGCATTAGTAAGTGCCGGAATCCCCGTGACTGTTGCTGCAGATGAAATACCGCTTCATCTCGATCCTGCGGTCTCGCCACTTCTTGATGTTCTAAAAGCAATTGATAATCCAAAAGCAATCACAGCTGAACTTGCACATGATTTGTTGACCGGACCGCTTGCAAATGTTGATCAAGTGGACCTACGCAGACTAGCCGCAACACTTCGCAGGGAACAACGAAAAGCGAATGAAACTGTTTGGCCATCAAGCCAATTGATCGCAAGCGCAGTTGCAAAACCTGGGACGATCGCCCATGTTGAAAGTGCAGAGTTAAGTCAGGTTGTTCAATCGGTATCTGAGCTTGGCAATTTAATCGAATCAGCCAGAAGCAAGATGAGAAAAGGTGCAACCCCGCATGAACTTCTTGATTTTGTTTGGCAGCAATCAAAGTGGAAAGACCGATTAGAACAAAAAGCCCTTTCATTTGAATTTAGTTCTCATGCTGCCAATCGTGATCTGGACGCAATTTGTGCTTTGTTTGATTTAGCCAATCGTTTCGTGGCTAGAGGCGGCGGTAAAGACTTAACTATTTTCTTAAATGAAATCGAATCTCAAGTTATTCCAGCTGAATCGCTTGCTGAAAATGACACCAGAAGTGATTCTGTCAGATTGCTAACTGCTCATCGCGCTAAAGGATTGCAATGGCCAATGGTCATTGTTGCTGGAGTACAAGAAGATCTTTGGCCAGATTTGAGATCAAGGCAAACAATTTTGCAGGCTGATCGAATTGGTGCCCATGAAGTTTTAATGCCACCAACATTTTCTGAAACCATGGCAAGTGAACGCCGGTTGTTTTATGTTGCAATCACTAGGGCGATGCAAAAATTAATTGTTACCGCAGTCGATACAACCCTTAATGATGAAAATGGCACTGCACCTTCACGCTTTTTACTTGAGTTGAAAGATAAATCAACCCTAATTGACTGGCATCACATTGGTGGCCGACCGAAGCGTCCATTGAGTGCTGAAGGAATCATCGCTAATTTGCGGCAAGTTTTGCTTAGTGATGACACTTCACCAGCACTAAAACAAGCTGCCGCATTCAGGTTGGCCGAACTTTCGAAGCGAAATGTAGGTTTGTTTAAACATGCAAATCCAAAAAATTGGTGGGGGATTAATGAAATTACCCAAAATAGAATTCCAAATTATTTAAGCCTTTCACCTTCAACTATTGGCGACATTGAAAAATGTTCGCTTCGCTACTTCTTAGAGCGTCAAGCTGGAGCTGTTTCAGATAACGCAGCAAATCTAGTTTTTGGAAATATCCTGCACTTAATTGCTGAAGGTTTAGCAAACGGGCATATTGATTCTGCAATCGAAGCCATAGATCAAAAAATAGATCACATTTGGCCAGATGATGCCTATGGTGCCAAGTGGGAATCAGACGGTGAAAGACGCGAAGCGCATATTGCCTCAATTCGACTTCTTAATTGGTTCACTGAACACAGCGATGTTAAGACTCTTACCGAAGTTACGTTGAATGCAAAAACTAAAGTTGTTGATCCTGATGGAAATGAATTTACGATTAGCATCAATGGCAAGGCAGATCGAATTGAATTCGAACTTGATGGAATCACTATCTATGACTTCAAGACTTCGAAATCTATTGTTTCTAAAAAAGAACTTGCTGTAAATGTTCAGTTAGCGCTTTACTCATACCTACTTGAAAATGGAAAATTCACCGATGGGCAGCAAGAGCGCTCACTTGAAGAAGGCCAGAAGGTAAGTGGGGCAGCACTAGTTCAACTGCGCGCTGGCCAGGAAGATAAGCCAACCGTTCAAGAACTTAAAGCTGGTGCCCATGATGAAAATTCTGAAGTGCCGTTAGTAGATCGAATAAATAACGCAGCGCTTCGAATCGTTGGAAATCAATTCGAAGCCACTTATGAAGAAAACAATTGCCGCACCTGCAAGGTAAAGATTCTGTGTCCAATCCAGCCTGAAGGCAGGAAGGTGCAGTTATGACTTTGAACCAGCAGCAACAACGCAAGGCTTTAATTTCAGTTATTGGCATGACGCCTTCTGATGAGCAACTTGCCGCAATTGAAGCACCACTTGAACCTGGATTAATTGTTGCTGGCGCGGGGACTGGCAAAACAACAGTAATGGCAGCGCGCATCGCGTGGCTTGTGATGACTGGGCAGATCACACCTGATCGAATTTTAGGCTTAACTTTCACAACCAAAGCAACCAATGAATTACAAAACCGAGTTCGAAAGTTTTTACCAGGGGCGATCAAATTAGCGATTGAATCTGGCACAAGTGAAGTTGATGAACTTGGCGAACCAACAATTCTTACTTACAACTCATTTGGGTCAAGACTTCTAAAAGAACATGCGCTACGCCTTGGGCTTGAACCAGATGCTCGAGTTGTGGTTGATGCAACTCGCTACCAATTGGCGATGCGAGTTGTAGCAAATACTTCCATTGACCTTTCTGCATTTGGCTACAGCGCAGTTAATGCAACAAAAGACTTACTTAAATTAGATGAACGTCTAGCAAGTTACTTAATCAATCCAGATGACTTAATTGAATATGACCAGCGCACCGTGGCCCAACTTAGAACAATTGAAAAACGCCAAAAACTTGTTGAAGAAATGGAAGTAACTTCACAAACTAGGCAAGCGCTTGCCAAATTAGTAAAAGATTTTAGGCAAGCAAAAATTGAAGCAGATATCTATGACTATTCAGATCAAATTCGCTTAGCTGCGCAGGCTGCGAGCAATTCAGTAGTAATGCAAGAAATGCTTAGTTCACAATTTGGCGTAGTGCTGCTGGATGAGTATCAAGACACCAGCATTGGTCAAAAAGTTCTATTGCAGGCGCTATTCGGTTCAGGTCAGCCGGTAACTGCCGTTGGCGACCCTTGCCAAGCAATTTATGGATGGCGGGGAGCTGAGATCACCAACATGGATTTATTCCCTAAAGACTTCCCGATCAATGAAACAAAGCCGGCAAACATTTTCAACCTGACTGGAAATCGTCGATCAGGAGAAAATATTTTGACTGCGGCAAATTTGTTAAGCGCAGAACTTCGAAAAATCCATCCGATTATTTCTCCACTAAGCGCGGCAAATTCTGAACTTCCTGCAGGAACTATTCAAGTTGGATTACACAATACGTTTGCTGATGAAGTTACTTGGGTTGCTGATCAAATTGCCTCACTTAATCTGAAAGACAAGTGGGGGCAAGTTGCAGTATTGATCCGCAATAAAAAGAACATTGGGGATTTTGTCGAAGCACTTGAACAGCGCGATGTTCCAGTCCAAGTAGCGGATGCTGGCGATTTAGTTGATTTGCCTGAAGTACGCGACTTAATTAGTTACTTAGAACTGATCGCCGACCCAACTGCGAATACCGCATTAGTTCGCATTTTGACTAGTCCAAGATTTGCCATCGGTGCACGTGATTTAGCGTTGCTTGGCCGTGCGGCCAATGATCTTGTAATGCAAGAAAAGAATCAACCATTTAAAGATCGCTTTGAATCTGTAACAGCTCAAGTTGATCGGGTTGAGCGGGCATGTTTACTTGATGCACTTGAACAAGTTGCTAGTAGCGAGGTCACATATTCAACTGATGCCCGTCAACGGATGAGTGAACTTGCCCTTGAACTTCGTGAATTGCGTAAGCACGCAAGTGAGCCAGTTCCAGAATTAATTAATCGATTAGTGCGTGTAACTGGTCTTGGTGTCCAGACATTGATTAATCACCAAGGTCACCACACGACAGGTTTTGACCGAATTGCCGCACTTTTAGATTTAGCTGGTTCATTTGTGAGCATTGATGGCGAGATGTCGCTTCGGGCATTTGTGGCATTCCTGAAGGATGCTGAACGTTTCGATCAACAGGCAACTGCAGATATTTCAACTGTTGAAAATGCCGTAACTGTGATGACTATACATAAATCAAAAGGCCTGGAATTTCCAATTGTTGTATTGCCAATGGTCACCAACGAAGTTTTCCCAACTTCTGTTCCGCTAAAGCACTGGCCAAAATCTCCAATTGAAATTCCACTTGAACTTAAACCAAGCAATTTGTATTCGAAAGCACCAAAATTCCCGCTTGAAAACAATCCGCGTGGAACCGACTATGAAAAATTTACTAAAGGTGCAGCTGTTGATCGAACTATTGATGAACGTCGCCTGGCTTATGTTGCAGTTACCCGCGCAGCTCAAACTCTTATTGCAAGTAGTTCATGGTGGGGTCCGACTCAGAAAAAATCACGCGGTCCAAGTGATTTCTTAGTTGAACTACATAAACATGCAACTCAAGATGGACCTTGGGAAATGCAACCAGATGAAGAAGCGACTAATCCAGTATTTGAAACTAATCAAGGCATTGTTTGGCCGCAGGATTCTGGAAATGCAATCAGGCCAAAACTAATTGAGGCAAAGCAATTAGTTGAATCCACAAAGTCAGATTCAGTTGATGGATTAACCTCTAGTGAACTTGAATTAATTGCACAATGGAATGCCGACCTAGCTGCTATTAATGCTGACTTTGAATTAAGCCAGCAAACCGATCGAGTTGTTAAATTGCCAAGTAATTTATCGGCAAGTCAGATTATGGATCTCAAGAAGGACGAAACAGCTTTTCTAAAAACTTTGGTTAGACCAATGCCAAGGCAACCATCACCGGCTGCAACACGAGGTACTAACTTCCACGCTTGGGTTGAAGAATTCTTTAAGAAACGTGCGCTATTCGATCCAGAGTCACTTCCAGGTGCAGGCGATTCAGAAATTTACACAGATGAAGTTCTTGAACAAATGAAATCCAAATTCAAGAGCGGCATTTTTGCAGAGCGACAACCAGAAGATCTTGAAGTTGCATTCGCCATCTTGGTTAATGGCCGCACTTGGATTGGCCGAATGGATGCGGTATTTAAAGGGACAGTCGAAGACCCAAATGCCAATAGGTGGCTTGTTGTTGACTGGAAGACTGGTCGAGCAGGGTCAGCTGATGAACTTCAGTTAAGTATTTATCGACATGCTCTGGCTGACCTCAAAGGCTGTGATCCAGGCGATGTGGATGCAATTTTCTATTACGTCAACGAACAAGCCATTGGATCACCAGAAACACTACTCAGTCGCCAAGAGCTTGAAGCATTGATCTAGGCTCTTAGTTGTGAGCAATTTAATCGATCAATTACCTCTAGCCAGGTTTGAAGTTGATCGCGCAGCAAACCTACGAACAGATCCTAATTGGCTTGAAGGAATTTGGAATTCTGAGTCAACTCGAGTTCTGGTTTTAAAGTCAGGCAATTTGCCAGTGACAGATGATCTTTCATTGATCTTGGTGAAACCAGACCATTTGAATTTAACCGCCGAGCAAGCAAGCAAATATGTATCCTTGCTAGGAATAAGCGAATCAAAAACTTATCTAGCATATTTCACCAACGAAGATGATTTAACTGAAGCAAGTTGGGTTAGTTTGCGCAATGTTGGATCGCAACTAACTTCATTTGATGTTGGCCTAGCAACCTCGGCAACAGCACTGGGTGCTTGGCATAACAATCATCAATTTTGTGCAAAGTGTGGTGCAAAAACTCTTGTCACTGGAGCGGGTTGGTCACGAACTTGTTCAGTTGAAAAGACTGAACATTACCCGCGAACTGAACCAGCGATGATCGTTGCGGTTGAAGATGAAGCCGGCCGAATTCTTTTAGGAAGAAGAAAAGAATGGGCTCCTGGGTGGTTTTCAACACTTGCTGGATTTGTTGAAGCTGGCGAATCAGTTGAAGCATGTGTAGTTCGTGAAGTTTTTGAAGAATCGGGAATTAAAGTGGACAGGCAGTCGCTTCGATACCTGGGAAGTCAGCCTTGGCCATTTCCGGCATCTTTAATGCTTGGTTACCGAGCAACAGCTCTAACGACGAACCTTAAAAATGATGACGATGAAATGGCTGAAGTGCGTTGGTTTAGCAGAGACGAATTCACTCAGGCTTGCGAAAATAAAAAGCTCCAGCTTCCAAACACGACAACCATTGCTTGGCACCTAATTGGGCATTGGTACGGCCAGCAAATGCCAACAACTTGGTGCCGATAACTAGAAAAAATCCCATTTGGGACAATAGAGCGTGTCCAAAATCCTTTCAGCATTAGATGATGAGCAGCGCGCTGCTGCTGAATGCGTTGCTGGACCAGTGGTGATTTATGCCGGTGCTGGAACCGGAAAAACCCGAACAATTACTCATCGAATTGCCCACGCCGTAAGTTCTGGCGTACATGATCCGCAAAGCACGCTTGCTGTTACCTTCACCACCAGAGCTGCAGGTGAATTGCGTAGCCGACTTGGACAACTCGGTGTTTCTGGAGTTCAAGTTAGAACTTTCCATAGCGCAGCCCTTAGACAGCTTAGATTTTTCTATCCTCAAGTTTTTAATAAAGAACTGCCAAATCTAATTCCAAGCAAATTCAAATTAGTTTCTCAAGCGGTAGCCAATTGCCATGTGAATAGTGCAACTGAAACAATTCGCGATATAGCTGCTGAAATTGAATGGGCAAAAGTTAATCTCTTTTCACCAGAGATTTACCGAGCCAAAGCGCTTGAGTTTCGCCGAACTATTGGTACGGGAGTTAGTGCTGAACAAGTTGCAAAAGTCTATGAGGCTTATCTCGCCCTGCTAGATGATGCCAACGCAATGGACTTTGAAGATGTATTACTTCTAAACACAGCAATCCTGGAAAACTTCCCAGAAATTTCAGCTCAAGTTAGATCCCAGTATCGAAATTTCACAGTCGATGAATTTCAGGATGTAAGTCCAGTTCAGTATGAATTGCTCAAACTCTGGCTCGGTAATCGTGATGACGTTTGTGTGGTTGGCGACCCAGCACAGACTATTTATTCATTCTCTGGCGCAACGTCTAGTTACCTTAAGAACTTTAAGAGTGATTTTCCTAGAGCCCAGGAATTTGAACTAACCAATAACTATCGAAGTACCAAGCCAATAGTCGAAGTAGCTAATCAGATCCTGGTCAAAGATGGCACAAGTTCAGTTCGATTAAAAACAAAGAAATCCTCGGGACCGAAGGTGACTGTTACTGACTACCCAAGTGACGAAGCAGAAGCAATAGCAGTTGCCAAAAAAATTGAAAAATTAATTACTGATGGTGTTGAACCAAAAGAGATAGCGATTTTATTTCGGATAAATAGTCAATCAGAAGTATTCGAAGCTGCCCTTGCCGATAGACACATTCCAGTGACATTGCGTGGCGCTGAAAGATTTTTTGAGCGACCAGAAGTAAAAAATGCACTACTTAACTTGCGTGCCGGTCAGCATGTATCAAGCGATCACAAGTTAGTTCAAACAGTAAAAGATATTCTGGGCACGATTGGCTGGAAACCATCTGTGCCAGAAGGTGGTCGAGCTCAACGAGATGTCTGGGAATCGCTAAATACAATTGTCGAACTTGCTGTTGATTTGCTGGAGAAAACACCAAATGCAACCCTGGCTGATTTCATCTCACTTCTAGATAAAAGAAATGAAATGGAATACGCGCCAAGTGCCAATGCGGTGACCCTGGCCTCTATACATGCCGCTAAAGGCTTGGAATGGAAAGCAGTCTTCGTCGTGGGGCTAAGTGAAGGATTGCTGCCAATTTCACACGCAACTAAAGCAAGTGAATTTGCTGAAGAGCGAAGACTTTTCTATGTTGCCGTCACCAGAGCCCAGGATCACTTGGCATTAAGTTGGGCACACTCTCGTCACAACGATTCAAAGGGTTATCGCGAGCAGTCAACTCTTTTAAGAGACTTGGTTCTTAGCTAAGTTCCATTGACATCCACATTGAGCATGGGGAAGTACGGTCAATTTTTGCTCAGCCCTTGCCGTTATCAAATACCAATTTGATTCAACTTCAGGCTTTAAATCAATCCACTCACAAACTTTATTAAAAGTAAAAAATGCGGTTCGCAAAATTAAATCAGTAGGCGTTATATCAGGTGCCTTAATTCCAATTAGCTGGGAGATCAATTGTGGCCATGCTGAATCTCGGTCAGATTGATTTAAGTGAAAACATCTAAGGCAAGCATTTATTCCAGGAACTTGAATCGAACTAGCCAAACTTTGAGCTGGACTTGTAGCTGCAACCAAAAATGGAATGTCGCTTGCCACCGCGCCATCGGCTAGCTGTGGGTCAAGCCAAGGAAAGTCTGCAATTGGATCAGGGGCATAAATTATTAAATTTGGTTTAGCCCTGGTTTCACTTTGCCTAACTGACTTAAGTTGACCAGGATGAATTCTTTCTAAAATCATTTGGGCAACTTGTTCTCTTCGCTGACCAACATCAACGCGAGATGCACCCCATGGTATTAAGTCGCTAGTTGAAACGGGATTGTCATCAAGTATTCGCAAATTAGAAAATCCGGAATTACCCAGCAAAAGTCCAATGGTCATTCCTAGTCGACCAGCACCGGCAATCGTGATGTGAGCTCGAGTTCTATTGGCCACAGAAGTTTGCGAAATATAAGTCGAACGATGTGCATCTCTTAAATGGCTTTCTTGATTTTTAGTTAATGATTTAAGTTCTGCGATTTCGCAAATCAATAGCTGGCGATCAAAAAGCAGTTTTAATGTATTTAAAGCAGAAATGTAATCAAATCCAGTTGACTTGGCTACATTTAAAAGTTGTTCTACCGAATTTGAACCGTCACTTTTGGTTATCACCATTCGAAATTGACTTGGAAGGCGAACACAATTGGTCGGTGACAGACCAATTTGAATTTCAGTTTTTGATCGCTGCAACAAGTGAACATTTGGCGCCAAACGCAGCTTCATTTTTAGTGAAAATTTTGAATTTTGCATTGGGCTGTTTTAACCAATTGCGATGATTCCACGCGTCAATTGCACACAGGTAATCACCAAGTAACACCAGTAACAGGATGGAGAAAACTTTTTTCTATCCACATAAATATCCAGCTCAAAAGCC